>CAXBBB010000459.1:0-3033 GCA_963973615.1 uncultured Rhodothermales bacterium
TCGACATTTTGCGCGGCATTTCGTTCGACGTGGCCAAAGGCGAGTGGGTCGCGCTGACGGGGCCGAGCGGAAGCGGCAAGAGCACGCTGCTGGGCCTGATTGCGGGACTGGACTCCCCATCGTCGGGCGAGGTGTGGATCGGCGATGTGGAGATCGGGACGTTGCCCGAAAAGCGGCTGGCTGGACTTCGCAATGCACGCGTCGGTATCGTCTTTCAGCACTTCAACCTGATCCCGACGCTGACGGCGCGCGAAAATGTCGAAGCGCCGCTCTACGTTCAACGCGGCGCGCGAAACGTGAGCCAACGTGCGTCCGAATTGCTCGACCTCGTCGGGTTGAGCGACCGGATGGGGCACCGTCCGCATCAACTCAGCGGCGGACAACAGCAGCGTGTCGCCATTGCTAGGGCGCTGGTGACGCAGCCCGAACTGCTCGTCGCCGACGAACCGACAGGCAATCTCGACACCGTCGTCGGAGCGAGCGTCCTCGACTTGATGGGCAGGATCCAACGAGAAACCGGGACGACGCTCGTCGTGGTCACGCACGATCCGCTCGTCGCCGCACGCGCCGATCGCCGCCTGCACCTGGTCGACGGGCTACTCGCCGATGCTCCGCGCACAGTCGAAGGCGAGGTGAGGGTATGACGCTCATCAGCTATGCCCTGCGCTCCATGCTGCGCGGCGGCCAACGGACGCTGCTGGCCGTCGGCTGCATCGCATTCGGCGTGCTCGCGCTGACGTCGATGTCGCTGCTCGCGGGGGGAATTGCCGGGGCGACGTTCCGCCCGACTGCATCGATTCTGGGCGGCGACGTGATCGTCAGGCCGCCTTCGCGCTTAGACGAACCAAGCGGACTCGCAGCCGATCAACTCCAGCAGTGGCGGGACGACGGCCTGGTCACAGCCGTCGACGTTCGACAGCAGATGGGTGGACTGATCCTGCTCCGAAACGCCGACAGCGGACGCGGCTATCCGCTCTTCGTGACGCTCGCCGTCGATCCGCAAACGTATCCGCTCGTCGGCGAGGTCGACATCGTCGAGCCGCGCGGTGCAGCACTGGCCGATATCGTGCAGCCCGGTCAGGTCGTGTTGACACAGGACGTAGCCGAAGCCGCAGGCGTTTCGCTCGGCGATGTGGTCCGTGTTGGCGGAGCCGATGCAGGCGCGGTCGAAGTGCCGGTCGGCGGAATTGTCTCCACGCTGCCGTCGGGACAGGGGCGCGGAATGCTGCTGCACGCCGATGATGCAACCCTGCTGCAAGGCGTTGCGGCTCCACGCGAGCAAATCGCGTTCGTGCTGGCCGAGCGCGACACGGCATCGGTGCGTGCAGCGGCTGAAGCGATAGGCGAAGCTGGATGGGGCGTCGAAAATCGCATCGGGAAACCGCCCGGCAGCACCCAGGAAGAAGTGATGGATACGACGCTCAAAGGCGCCGGGCTGCTGGGCCTGCTCCTGGGCGGTGTCGGCGTGGCCGGGGCATTGCAGGTACTGTTGGCAGCACGCCGACGCGAACTGGCGACGCTGCGCGCCGTCGGCTACCGGCGCGGACACTTGGTCGGGTTGATCGGCATCGAAATGGGGCTGATGGGTGTGATTGGCGCTCTCGTTGGACTGGCGGGTGGCATCGCCGTTGCGAGCGGGTTGGCGAATCTGTTCGGGCGCCTAGCAGCGACCCGCATCGACCTGGACGTCACCCCGTCGATCGTGCTGACTGCACTGGCGGCAGGCGTCGTGACGACGTTGCTCTTCGGCACGTATGCCGTCTTGCGCGCGAGCAGCGTCCGCCCCGCCGACCTGTTTCGCGAAGTCGCCGACGTACGAACGCGGAGTGGGCAGGCGCGCGTCGGGGTGTTGTGGGCGCTGATCCTGGGTCTGTTCGGATTGCTGGCGTCGATCGTGCTCGGCTCCCTGCTACAAGGCTTCGGCGTGATCCTGTTCGGACTGCTCGGTCTGGGCGTCGTCGGCGGCCTGCTGGTGTTGGCCGTCCAGGGCGTGGCGAGGTTGCCGCTGCCGGGCGGTTTCTTGTCGCGGATGGCACGGACGGGACTCGCTCGACAGCCTACACGGACACTGACGGCGGGGGTTGCGCTCTTCGCCGGGTCGCTTGCCATCGGCCTGGCCCTCGCCATCATCTCGGGAGCGAGCGACCAACTCGAAGGCCGATTCGACGCCTCGGATGACGTGCCGATTCAGGTGTTTGCAGGATCGATGGCGCCCGACTCGCTGCTCGGCGTTCTCCAAAGCGACGCGTCGCTGATGGATGCCCCCGTGGTGTCGATCGAACGTCGAACGTCGGTACGCTCAACAGAGCTTTCCACCGTCATCGAAGGACGCGTCGCCATTCTGCTCCCTGTCGACCCAAACGCCCCAGACAGCGTCCGCTATGACGGACACAAACTGACCGGTGGACGCTGGCCGGAGCCGGGTGAAGTCGCGCTGGGCATCCAGGCAAGCGAAATCGACAGCACGGCGTGCATCGGATTGGCACCAGACGCCCCCTGCTTCTCGGTCGTCGGACGCTTTCAGCCCGACGCATTGATGGCGGGCCTGGTCGCTGCCATCGTCCATCCGTCGGACGCGAGCACCCTAGCGGGGTCGAGTACGCAAGCCGTTTCGGGTTACGTGTCGCGCTCGGATCACGACGCGCAGGTACAGGCCATCGGGCAAGCGTTTCCGGGCGGCATGGTGTTCAGCCGACTCGACATCGAGCGGCTCATCAATGGCGTCTTCCTCAGCCTATTCTGGTTCGTAGTCGGTATGTCAGCGCTGGCTGGACTGGCGGGCATCGTCCTGATCTCGAACGCCGTCGGCATGGCGCTCGTCGAGCGGCGGCGCGAGATGGGCATGCTTCAGTCGATCGGCTATAGACGCGGGCACATCCTGAGCGTGCTGGCGATGGAGTACGGGCTGGTCGGATTCGTCGCAGGTGTCGCTGGGGCGGGTGTGACAGCGCTGGTGCTGATCGTGCTCGATCACCTCTCAGACGGCGGCGCCGACATCTTCCTGACGTGGCCGCAGGCCTTCCTCCTCGTCGC
>CAXBBB010000460.1:0-3027 GCA_963973615.1 uncultured Rhodothermales bacterium
CCGGCCCGTCGAACACCATCACGAGCCGCTCGGGAAACAGATAGGCATTGTATCGCTCGCGCAGCCGCTCGACGAATGCTCGATCTAGCTGCTCCTGATACGCGGCCTGCAACGGCGCGAATGCCTCCTGGAACGTCATCTGGCGTGACGGTTCGATGCCATCCTTGATCATCAGCACGCGTGAGCCCCGGTGCGGCAGCGGACCGACACTCGCCCCGACTTCGAGCGGAAGCGCGCGGTCGTAGATCGACCCGGTCGCATCAGCGATGCGAACGGTGTCGATGCGCACCGTGGGGGCGTCGAGGCCCATCATCTCAGACGAAACCTGAGAGACGAGGGCGGCAGTCGACGTGCCCTGGTTGAGCAGGTCGCGGTAGCCCAGCAGCGTCGAATCGGCCGCGGTGATAGCGATGATTCGGGTGCGTTCGGGGTACGTGTAGTTGGCCTGAGTACGATCGAAGAGACCGCGCAGCCCCGTCGTATCGGTCTGCGAGACATTCCAGACGCTGTCCTCCATGACGCGGAAGAGAAGCAGACCATCATAGAACTCGCCCATGATGCGTGCGAACTCGGTATCGCGCGTTTCCAGGCGGTCGGTTTCGTAGGCGATGGCGCGTTCCCTGGCGAAGGCGAGGAGGAGCGCGTCTGCCTGCTCACTGACCAGGGCCGTGCGAGGTATCGGATTGTTGTTGGCCGCGAACTCGAGCACGTCCGAGACACTATAGCTGTCCGGCCCAATCTGAGCGACCGTCTCGGTCATCTGGTCGTAGGCACCGGTACGCATGCGAACGAGCGCAGAGTCGAGGCGGACGCCGTCCAGCGCGCTTGCGAGGCGAGCGGGATAGGTTTGAGACCCGATCTGCTGGAGCGTTTGGTCGGCCAGCATGTTTTCGGCCTTCTGCGAGCGAGGCAGTCGGGAGGCGGTGTTTTTGAGTTCCTCGTAGCTCTCGTCGTACGACTTGCGGGCTTCGCGCGCTTCCAGTCGAATGAGGTGATAGCCGAACTGGGTCTTGACCGGAGCACTCACGTCGCCAGGGGAAGCCAAGGCCATCGCGGCGTCCTTGAACGGCTGGGCGACCTGCGTTTCCCACGTCATCTCGCCCAACGCGCCGCCCCGATCCGCGCTGCCCGGGTCGTCGGAGAACAGCTTGGCAGCGGCCTCAAAAGTCAGCCGCTCGGCCTGGATTTCGGTGTACAGCGAGTCGGCGAGCGCGAGAGCAGCAGCCTCGTCAGTGGGCTGATCGCTGTCGGGGCGGATCATCACATGCGAGACGGTTACGGAGCGCGGCGTTGCCATCCGCTCGTCGACCTGGAGCACGTGGTAGCCGAACTGCGTGCGGAAGATGCCGCTGCGCTCGCCGACAGGCGTCAGGTAGGCCATCGACTCGAACGGCTCGACGAGTGACCCCGACGAAACGAAGCCGAGCGATCCGCCGCCGCCCGGTCCGCTTGTGCGCGCCGAGGGATCTTCGCTGAAGGTCCGAGCGGCCTGCGCGAAGTCCATGCCCGCGTCGAGCGAGTCGATCACGGCTTGCATTTTGGCATAGGCTTCCATCGTGTCGGCGGGAGCCGCATTGTCGTCGACGCGGATCAGGATGTGCGACGAGTTGACGATCGTATCGCGGCGCGCGTAGAGCTGCCGTACGAGCGGTTCGAGAACTTCCTGCTCGAGGAGGTAAGGCCGTGCGAAACTCTCGCGGTAGTTGGCGATGTCGGCGTTGATAGTCGAATCCGACTCCATCCCCGCGTCGCGCGCTGCCTTGACTTTCAAGCGAAAGTTGACGTAGCGGTCGAGGAAGTCGCGGTAGGCCGCCATTGAACTGTCGCTTGCAGATTCGACTCCACCGACCGACTGGGCATAGCGGGCCTCAAACTCACCGATGGTGACAGTTCCGCCGTCGTATACAGCGAGTACGTCAGGAGCAGCGTCGGGGATGCGAGAGCCGGAGCAGGCCGAGATGGTCAGGGCGGCAACCAGAAGGGCTAAGCGGAAGGGCAGACGAGTCACGTAGGTAAAAGAGCTGTTTGCAAAACGGAGAGCCTGAAAGCTACGCCCCCTTGCGCACGTCGCCGCACCGTTCAGGGAGGAAAAGAGGCGAATCGCAGACCTGCGGCGCCCAGCACTTGGGTTCTATATTGAACGCCGTCTCATTTATCTCCCGACGATGCGTCTCCTACTGTACTCGCTGCTCGCATTCGCAACCGCGCCGCTTGCTGCGCAAGCTCCGACTCCTGCCTCTGCACCCTACTCCCTTACGACGCCCGGCTACGTCTCCGCTCAGGTCTCGCCCGACGGTAACTGGGTCGCCATGAGCGGTGCGCAGTACGGCGCTCTGGTCGCTGCTCCGCTCGTGGAAGAGAACGGCCGGTTGCGCATCGGAACTACGCTCACGCTCTCCGAATCACGAGGCAGCGGGTATGGGTTCAGTTGGACGAGCGATGGACGCGTCATCGCTCGCGTGTATCAGGGCGAGGGCGTAGGCAAGGAAGCGCAACTCGTCGCGTTCTCGCCCCAAGCGCAAGGCTCCGACGTACTCGCGCGGCAGACCGACATGCCTGCACCGCCCATTGTTCGCGGTGCGTCTATCGCTGTCGCTGCGCCCAGTGGCGAAGCCCTCCTGGTTGACGAGTCGGTTCAGGCCGTTCCGTTCGCCCAGGAGGAGCGGTTGGTTCTTGTTGGGCCCAATGGCACTACCGAACTCTTTGCCGACGTCGATGGCCGACCCCTGCTCAACGTAGTCGTCAGTACAAACGGACGCGTCGCTTTTGAGATTGTCGGCGGCGACCTCATGAGCATCGATCTGGACGGGACGGACCTCGTGTCGCACGGGAGAGGAGAGCAGGCATCGTGGTCGCCGGACGGCCAGTGGCTCGCCTTCGTCCGCACGTCTGACGACGGTCACCAGATGCTGTCGAGCGACGTGTGGATCGACTCGCCCGATGGCGGTCAAGCCAAAGTCCTCTCCGAGACGACCGGCCGGATCGAACTGCACCCCACATGGGGGCCGGGCGGACGCTCACTCCTGT
>CAXBBB010000461.1:0-3006 GCA_963973615.1 uncultured Rhodothermales bacterium
CCCGACTGCTCCCTGATGCCGTTGCCGACCGCCGTCAAGACCGCACATCTCCGCGTCACGCCAACCGTCGCCACATCACCGCGGCCCAATTCGTAGGCAAACGCATGCCGCAGCGCCGCTTGGGCTTCGACCGCCTGGTCGTCTCGGACGACCAGCGTCAGGCTCTGCTCGCTCGATGCTTGCGTCGCGAAGTAGACGTTCCCGATGGTAGCGACGGCCTCGAACGCCCGCGCCGTAATGCCCCGCACGCCAACCATGCCTGGCCCTTCAAGCGTCACGATAGCTACGTCGCGAATCATCGTCACGGCTCAGACCGCCTCGCCTTCGGGCAGCGCCGTCGTCGTGATGCGCGTACCCGGATCGTCGGGGTTGAACGTGTTCTTGATCAGTAGCGGCAACCCACGCTCGGCGAGGGGACGCATCGTGCGCGGATGGAGCACCTTGGCGCCGAAGTAGGCGAGTTCAGCGGCCTCTGCGAAATGCAGTTCGCGCATCGGACGCGCTTCGGGCACGAGACGCGGATCTGCCGTCAGGACGCCATCGACGTCGGTCCAAATGATGATGCGTTCGGCACCGAGCGCTCCGGCCAGAATAGTCGCCGTGTAGTCGCTGCCTGAGCGGCCGAGCGTCGTCGTAACCCCTGCGTCGGTAGACGCCCGAAAACCCGTCACGACGGACACTTCGCTCTTTGATACACCGGCGAAATGAGCCTGCACCTGCGCGTTGGTCACCTCGAAGTCGACCGCAGCTTCGCCAAATCCGTCATCCGTCCGCACAAGCAGCGCGCTATCGACTTCGGACGCTGCATATCCCGCTGCTCGAAACGCCGCTGCCACGAGCGGAATGCTCAGCCGCTCACCCGCCCCCGCGATGCTGTCGAGCGCCCGCGGTGTGCATTCGCGTAAGAGGTAAATGCCCTCAAGCAAGTCCGACACCAGATCGAACTGTACCCCCAACTCGGCGCTGATAGCGTCGAACTCGTGGGGCAGCGCAAGTTCTCTGAGCGTCATCTCGTGCCGAGTCCGTAGACGAGCCATGTGCCCGCGAAAATCATCCGTCCGCCCGAGCGCCACTCGCGCGGATTCCAGCAGCGCATCCGTCACGCCCCCCATGGCCGACGCCACGACGATTTTCTGCATTCCGTCGTCCTCACGAGCGACCAGATCGACTGCTCGGCGGATACGGTCGGCATCTCGGAGCGAGGAGCCGCCAAACTTGAATACGCCGTAGCGCGGGGAATCGGACATGAGCAACCGGTCGAATGAGGAGACGAGGCGGGAAGTATCGTGCGTAAGATGATATCGAGTCCATGAAAACCACGTAAGGGCTTCCGCGCGTGTTGCGGCCTCCTGGCAGACTCCGTATCCTAGCCGTCCACCTCGGGGCCTTAGCTCAGTTGGTAGAGCGCTTCAATGGCATTGAAGAGGTCAGCGGTTCGATTCCGCTAGGCTCCACCCCCGAAAACGCCCTCAGAATAGCCGTAAACGCCGTTCTGAGGGCGTTTCTCTTTGTAGGCCGAGAACCGCAACAGGGGGCAGGAAACCGCATCATTCCGCACCTCGGGCCGAACATGGGCCGAACACTTTTCGGCCTGGCCGCCGGAAGCCTGTCCAGGCGAGCGGTGAAGACGTGATGGGCAGCACTAAGAGGGCGGGAGCGTTCGGCCTTTCGTTCGGCCCGGTGCCCCCTATCGTCACCGCTTAGAACGGACACCCCTAAACTGTTGGGGAATCAATCCTTCGCATCCTTCGCATCCTTCGGACGGCCAAAAATCGCCGTTTCCAGCACGTGAGAGGGGTGCGCAGTGCGAAGGATCACTGCGAAGGATTGCGCGAAGGATCGGACGGGCATCCTTCGCACCCGCCGGAAGTCAGTCGAACGGACCAAAACGAAGACGCCCCGCTGTCGACGCGGTCGGCATCGAGGCGGAGCGGCACGGGCGGACGTGAGCCGTCGAAGCGGCCTACACGTCGGCGGCGTTGAGCGCGGCGAGGGCGACGCGAATGCCTTCGGCCATGCGCCGGGAAGCGCGGATGCGGGCCGGGTCGCCTATGGCGTTGTCGAGCTCGAGCAGCACGTCAGCGAGAACGTCGAGGTCGAACAGGGCCACGCGCGCTTCGAGAACGGCGCGGTCGGCGTCGAGCGATCCGGCTTCCAATTCATCGGTGTCTTCGGTGGTGGATCGGGCGGGTACCGGCGGGCGGTCAGGGTGCCTAGTGAGTTCGGACATGATCGGTCGGTTGAGGGTGGAACGCGGGACGGCTCAGTAACCCAGGCGCTTTAGGGCGGACGTGAGTTTGCGCACCACGTCGGGAAGCTGCTCGGTCGCTTTCACGATCGGATCGTCTTCGGCCTTGCGGCACAGCTCGTTGAACGTGTACTTGCCGTCTCCGGCGCTGCTGTTCGTTCGCCACATCTCGTTGAGCATGACGGTCGGGCCTAGCAGTTCGCAGGTGGATTCAAGGTCGTAGGCGGCGCTGATGGCTTCGCCTACAGCATCGTACTTCTCGGCCGAGAGCGCGCGGGAGAGTGGCACGTCGACGGGATCGGATGAGGCGGCAGCGGCAGGGTTCTTCGGCATGGGAGCGGATGGAATGTTGGGACGATCGTGGGGTCGGACGGCATCGGCTCAGGCGCCAGGCGTGCGCGTCGGAGCGAGGCGGCGGTAGGCGGAGCGGGCATCTTCGAGCATTTGCGTAAGCGCGTCGACTCCTTCGACCTGGGCAAGACTGTAGGCGAACGAGCGGATTTCCTTGAACGGCCGATCCCATCCGATGCAGTTGGCCGCTTCGATGCAGGCGAGGTGACGCAGCGCGCCGTCGAGCAGGTTCACCGTCATACATGCGTCGTTCAACTCGGCGTGCAGAGTGGTAAGGTCGTCGCGCTGGGCAGGCGTCGCGCCGTCGTAGATGCTGGGGGGCTGGGCAGTGGATGGGGCGGTTTTCGGGGTTGCGTCGGACATGGGCGGGGGTTGAGGTAGATCGGGCCGTGACGGGCACGGGAGAG
>CAXBBB010000462.1:0-2998 GCA_963973615.1 uncultured Rhodothermales bacterium
GCCGCTGCCTGTGCCCTCTCCTCCGCTCTTCGTCGATACGCCGCGCGGGTTGTTTACGGCCAATGGGACGTGGTACCGGACGACAGTCGCCCAGCTTCGCACGTATGCCGAGCCGGTCGTCCAAGCCGTCGGACTCGAAGCGCTGATCGCTCGCGCGGACGAGACCCTTGCCTCCCCGCGTACGCTAGCGCTTACCACTCTTCCGCTGCTGCTCGTCGGACTAGCACCGGTCTGGGCCGCACCCATTGCGCTTGCGCTAGCTGTCGTCTCGTTTTTGTGGACGCCGCTGCTGACGGGCCCGCTGCTCGGCAAAGCGTGGAAAGTACTCGGGATGGTGCCTGTTCAACTCGTGCTGTACCTGTTCGTCCTCAGTTTTCTGGCCGCACAAAACCTGTTTGCCTCGGTCGCCGCTGGACTGGTCGGCTTTGTGCTCTTGCGCTGGGGATTAGTAGACTGGGCACTCACCAAGGCGCTCGGGCCCCTCTTTGCCCGGATGCACCGACTGCCCCGCCCCGACGCCGTCCTACGCGCACTCATCGTCCGCTCCGCCCTTCACAGCGGCATCCCCCACGCCGAAGTCGACGCCATGCAGCGCGACCTGGTGCGCCTGCTTCCTCGACGTTAGTACTATGCCGTCTACGATTTACCTCGCCCGCCACGGCGAAACCGACTACAACCGCAACCGCATCGTGCAAGGGCGCGGTGTCAACAGCCAACTCAACGCGACAGGGCATGCCCAAGCAGAGCGGCTAGCGGCGCGGCTGGCCGATGTGCGGCTCGACGCCATCTACTCCAGTCCGCTCACACGCGCTCGTCAGACGGCCCAGAAGGTACGCGAGCATCAGTCTGAGCCCGTTCCGCCGCTTCGCCTGCTCTCCGGACTGGAAGAAATCAGCTGGGGCGAACTTGAAGGATTACCTGCATCGCGCGAAACGCGCGACGCGTTCGATCGCCTGCATGCACAGTGGGCCGAAGGCGACTTCGACACGCCCGTCTCCGGCGGCGAGTCGATCCGCGACGTGCAAGCGCGCGTACTGGACGCCTGGCATACGATTCTAGACGAAGAGCCGGACGGCGAGGTGTTGATCGTTGCTCACGGGCGGACCATGCGTGTGCTGCTCGCATCGATCTTACCTGGCTATGGGTTGGAGCGAATGCAGGACGTCAAGCACGGAAATACGTCGCTCAACGTGCTACAAGTCGACGGCGGTCGCGTCACGCCCACCTTGCTCAACTGCATGTCGCACTGGGAAGCAGAATCGACTATTCTGCGCGCATGACCGAAACGCTTGCCGCTTCTGCTTCCATCGCGACTGCCGGATCCGCCCTCGGTCGGCTAATCCGTGCCGCTGTAGATGTACGCGCCGACGGAGCGTTCGCCCAGGTTCACGTTCCCGCACCTGCCGCGTCGCCGCTCGCGTGGCTGGCTGGACAGCGCGGCCTGCCTCGGCTGTTCTGGCATGGGCGCGGCGAGCAGGAATCCGTGGCCACGTTAGGCGCAGCACTGACCGTCGGCAGCGAAGCCCACGCCCCCGGCGACCTGCCTCCGCACGCCTACGTCTCGACGGCGTCGGACTTGGTCGCTCTGTCAGACGTTCTCGAGCGGTTGGGACCGGATGCCAAGCTGTGGGGCGGATTGCGCTTCGACGCCCGAAAGCAACCAGACGGCGCGTGGAATCTCTATCAGCCCCTTCGCTTCACGCTACCGCGCTTCACCTACACGCGCCACGACGACGGTTCGGCCACGCTGGCCTGCGCCCTCGTCCTGCCCGACGACCTGAACCGACTCGACGCCATCTCCGCGCAGGCCGAGCGTTTGTCGTCTGCCCGAGAGATGGACCGCATCCGCCTGCCCGTCCCGCTCGAACGCGCCGACTTGCCGGGCCGTCCTACCTGGAATCGCATGATCGCGTCGGCGCTCGCGGCGTTCGAGAAGGGCGAGTTGGAGAAGGTCGTCCTAGGTCGACGAGTGACCTACCGCTTCCCAACTCCGTTGGATGCGTTTGACCTGCTCCACCAGTTGATGGGCGCGACGCCGGGATGCTTCCATTTCTACACCGAGCACGCCCAGAACACGGCGTTCGTCGGCGCCTCCCCCGAATTGCTCTTTCGCCTACGCGACGGCCGCTTGCAGAGCGAAGCCATTGCCGGAACGCGTCCCCGCGCCGATGCCAACGAAGCCGACGACCTGCTCCGCCGCGAACTGTTGGACTCGGACAAAGACCAGCGCGAGCACCGTTACGTTCGCCACTTTCTCGAAGAGCAACTGGGCCGCTTCACGACCGACCTCGAATCGGACGAATCGCCCAGCGAAATGCCGCTCGCTAGAGGCCGCCACCTGCGCTCGCGGCTCTCCGGCACCCCGCAGCCTAACACGCACCCTGTCGACGTACTGCGCGCTCTCCACCCAACGCCTGCTGTCGGCGGCACCCCCACCCAGGCTGCCCTCGCCTTCATCCGTGAGCACGAGCCGTTTGACAGAGGTCGATACGCTGCTCCGCTGGGCTGGATTTCGCGCGATGAAGCCGAGTTCGCCGTTGGCATCCGCTCGGGCCGTGTAGAAGGCGATACGCTGGCGCTCTACTCAGGCGCTGGAATCGTCCAGGGCTCGAACGCTGATGCCGAGTGGGACGAAATCGAAGGCAAAATCGCCAACTTCACCAGCGTGTTGGGCCTGAATCCGTCTCCCAAATAATCCGCAGACTTCACGCGCGGATCACTCTTGAGAGTGGAACAGCACCCTAGAGATGCGGTATCTTGCTACCTAAGGGCAAGTCCTGTACGACCAGCTCCCTTCGAACTCCGCCAGGGCCGGAAGGCAGCAACGGTAGAAGGTCGATGCGGGGCGATGCAGGTAGCTTGCCCTTTTTTGTGGCCCGGCCTATGCTACGTGCACAATCAAAATGATCAGTCAGGGTGGGTTTGCGGCGTAGCGTGCTACGTGGGTTTCGCGGTTGCGCATCGCCGAATCAACGCTCCGAACCTGTAGCGCCGTTGC
>CAXBBB010000463.1:0-2992 GCA_963973615.1 uncultured Rhodothermales bacterium
ATTTCCATGTGGGGCTGCTCCACATGGAAATCGTCCAGGAGCGCCTGGACCGCGAGTTCGGGCTCGACATCATCACGACGGTCCCCAACGTGAAGTACGAGATCGACCGGACGGATGGTACGCACGACGTGATCGAGAATCCATCCGAGATGCCCGACCCCGGACGATTGGCTGAGATCCGCGAGCCCATCGTCAAGGCCGACATCATCACGCCGTCCGAGTACATCGGTAACCTGATGCAACTGTGCCAGGACCGCAGAGGCGTCTACCTCAACACGACGTACCTCGACCCCGAGCGCGTGTCGCTCCAGTACGAGCTGCCGCTGGCCGAAATCGTGTTCGACTTCTACGACCGCCTGAAGAGTGTGAGCCGCGGCTATGCGAGCTTCGACTACGAGTTCTTGGAGTACCGCAGCAGCAAGCTCGACAAGCTCGACGTGCTCATCAACGGCGATCCGGTCGAGGCGCTCTCCACGATCGTTCACCGCGACAAGGCCTACGACATGGGCCGCAAGCTGACGCAGAAGCTGCGCGAACTCATCCCGCGTCAGATGTTCGAAGTCGCGCTGCAGGCGGCCATCGGAAGCCGCATCATCGCGCGCGAAACCGTTCGGGCGATGCGGAAGGACGTGACGGCCAAGTGCTATGGCGGCGACATCAGCCGCAAGCGCAAGCTGCTCGAAAAGCAGAAGGAGGGCAAGAAGCGGATGAAGCAGGTCGGCAGCGTCGAGGTGCCCCAAGAGGCCTTCCTCGCAGTGCTGTCCATGAACGACTAGGCAGGTGCGTGCAACTCGACGTGCTTCCATCGCAGGTCTGTCAGGACTCAGGCGCGTTGCTGCGATCTGCGCCTTACTGATACTCGTTGGGCTACCCTGTCAGGCACAGACGACTGCGGATTCGGCTTCCGGGTCGCCGACGGCGCGGTTGCTTTCTCGTTTGACTGCGCAGCGTTTCGACCGCCATGCCCGTCGGCTGATTGCGGCGACGGGGGAGCGTCCGCCGCTGATGCCGCTGGCGACGTTTCCGATGGTAGACAGCGTGATGGCCGTGCTGCATCCCCCAACCGAGCCAGTTGCGGCTGACACCATCCCGCCCGTTCCGCCGTTCGTGGTGTGGGACGTGCAGTCAGTCCGGAAGCTGTCGCGAGCGTGGTTCGAAGAGCAGTTCGTCGGCACGCGGTGGGCGTACCTGGGCAGCGAGCGTATCACGGCGCTCGACACGACGCGGACGTGGCGGTTGCGTGCGGTTTTGGAGTCTGTCTATGGGCGCCCGGCCGAGACCGTCGTCGAGAAGGGGCTGGAAGCGCGAGAAAAAGGGGAGGCGCTCAACATGAGCTCAAGCCTGCAGTTCGGCTACTGGTTCGTCGTCAACGGCACGATTCCGGTTGTGGTGACGGATGTGGCGGGGCCTCTCGATCGGGGGTTGGTGATGGCGAGCGACGCCGATTTGGGCGAGCAGCAGTTGCGCGGACTGCGGGCGGCACTGCTTGAACCCCTCGCTCAGGCCGCTCAAGATGCGAGTTCGTTAGCCGAGTACGTTGACCTGTTCTATGATGCCGAGGCGATGCGTTGGTATCAGGCGGGATACGACGGATCCCGCTTCCGAATTGAGTCGATTTCGACCCCTAACTTGCGTCTCGGTCGCCCGTACCGCTTCTCCGACTAACCGCACTCTCCCTTGGCCCTTTCGCCTGCAGACAAACGCCGCGCTCGCCGCGCCGACCGCAAACGCGCTGCCGATTCCGATGAGGGCGCGACGCCTGACAAGGACGGCAAGCCGCCACGTAAGAAAGGACCGATTCGGGAGTGGTTCGAGACGGTCGCCATCGCGCTCGCCGTGATGATCTTTGTTCGCACCCTGCTCGTCGACCAGTTTCGGATTCCGTCCGAGTCGATGGAGCACAGTCTGCTCGTCGGCGACTTCTTGTTCGTCAGTAAGCTGCACTATGGCACGCGCACGCCCATCTCGGTCGGCATCCCGTTCACGCGGATCCATATCCCGGGCGTGGAACTGCCCGGCACGCGGTTGCCCGGTTTCAGCGAGCCCAAGCGCGGCGATGCTCTGGTCTTCAACTGGCCCGTCGACGAGGGCGTCCCCGTCGACCGCAAGACGCACTACATCAAGCGATTGATCGCCGTGCCCGGTGATACACTCTCGATCGTCGATGGCACCGTGCTGATTGACGGCGAAGCATTGCCCGAAGTGCAGGGCAGCCAGTTCTTGTACTTCGCGCTCAAGAAGGACCCCAGGACGCGCATTTCGCCCAGTCGACTAGAAGAGTTAGGGGTGTCTCAGGTGGTGCCGCAGGTCGATCCGGCATTCGTCATGTTTCACGCCACGCCGGAGGTGGCCGAGAGAGTAGGCGAGTTACCCTACGTCGAGCGTGTCGAGCGCTTTCGCGAGCGGCAGAAGGGAGAACCGGGATTCAACAACCGCGCGTTCCCGACCGGAGCCGACTGGACAATCCACGACTTCGGGCCCATAGTGCCGCCCGGCAAAGGCGAAACCGTTACGTTCACGCCCGAAAACAGCCGCTACCTCGTCCCGACGATCCGTCGCTACGAAGGTGTCGAGGCTACGCGTAACGCTGACGGCAGCGTGAGCATCGACGGTAGCCCGGCGCTTCAGTACACGTTCGGCCAAGACTACTACTTCGCGATGGGCGACAACCGCGACAACTCCGAGGATAGCCGCATCTGGGGCTTCGTCCCGATGGATCACGTCGTCGGAAAAGCCGTGCTGATCTACTTCTCGTTCAAGGGATTCCGCGACTTCCCCTTCGTTCGCTTCGAGCGGATGCTACGCCCGGTTCCGTCGCTCAACGACTGATGAAGCTGGGGCGTGGAGTGTGGCGCATCGCGCGTGTGCTGATTGGGGCGCTGGTGCTGGCGTGGGCGTTTCGAGCATGCATCGCTGAGCCGTTCCGGATTCCGAGCGAGTCGATGGCGACGACGCTGCTGCCAGGCGATTACGTGCTGATGATAGCCTTGGT
>CAXBBB010000464.1:0-2986 GCA_963973615.1 uncultured Rhodothermales bacterium
GCCGAAATGGCTCACGTTTTCAACTTACAAGACGGGTGTCACCAACTCGGAGATCTCTGAGTACGCGTACTATCTGGCAAGTGCTGTACTATCTACTACCGGAGCCGTCACTGTCGTGCATAAAGTCCATCACCGCATAACTAAGCGATAGGCGAGCCATCGCACTCGCCGTAGAGACGAACTGGATAATGTGCCGAAAAGGGGTGATAGTATCGGTCTTCCGCATGCACGACGGTACCGGCCTAAGACGGATCGGCGATAAAGACGCGGAGCGTCGGGAGCGCCGAAAAGCCGTTCGTGTTTGAGCGAAGCGAGTTGAACGGGTTTAGCGACCGAAGCGCAGCGTCCGCCGATGCGACGTAAGCCTTGATCTTTTGCTTCTTTTGGGTCAAACCAAAAGAAGGCCCGCGCAGCGACACCACATCATCGCAGAACGCATCTCAGTCTCAGCGAGGTCACAATCGGGAGGCGGTTGTGGATTCCTGCCTCCGCAGGAATGACGGTCGGAGAGGAAAGAGTCTGATAAGGCAACTGAGTGCATCGACACAGCCCCCAAACGCACCGCGCCCCCGACACCATCAGGCATCGGGGGCGCGGTCGGCGTGAGTAGGAGCCGTTGAGCGTCTGAAGTTAGCGCACCAGCGTCATCTGGCCCGTCTTGGCGCCCGCAGGCGTGATCAAGCGGTAGAGATAGACGCCAGCCGTCAGGCCTTCGGCGACGAACGGTACGCTGTGGCTACCCGCCGTCATCGCGCGGTCGAGGACCGTGGCGACCTGGCGGCCCGTGAGGTCGTAGATCTCGATGCGCGCATCCGATGCCTTCGGCAGGTTGAACCGGATGTCCGTGCGGCCCGCGAACGGGTTGGGCGCGTTTCCGGTCAGAGCCAGCTCGCCAGCATTCGCGTCATCGCCGATGGCGGTGAAGCGCGTGTTGCGGGTGAAGCGCACGTTCTCGACAGCGAGGTCGAAGGCCTGTGCCGACTGGTTGTTACCCAGCGCGTAGAACGCGAGCAGGGTGACATCCGACGGATCGAGCCCTTCGCTTCCAGCCGAGCGGCGCAGGTCCGACAGCGGGATCGTGATCTCGCGCTCGTCGCCGTTCAGGGCGATCTCGAACTGGTGCTGATCCCAGCTCTGGATACCGGCCTTCTCGACCACGACGCTGTAGCGTCCCGTTCCCTTAGCGGTGAAGCTGAGGGCTTCGTAACCGGTCAGGTCGATCGGCTGTCCGTTGGGGCGAAAGTAGCGGAACATGCTCGCGAAATCGGTGACCGATCCGCTGAAGCTCGCGCTACGCTCGACGTGATAGGCGTCTTCTTCCGCCGTCCGTCCGTCGACGCCGGTGGCGAAGCTCTGGACGGTGGCGTTGCCCGACGTGGTGCTCCACGCGCCGTCGGCGTAGTAGAGCTGGTCGACCGACGTGCTGGTGCCATGCTGGACCGAGAAGCGGGCGTCGAAGATCGTTCCGACCGGAACGATGACTTCAACCGACGTCGCGTCCGCGTCCGTAGCGGCGGGCAGCGTGATCGTCTGCGTGAACTCGGACTGCTGTCCCTGAGCGGCTTCGGTCTCCGTCCGTGCGGCGAATCCGGTTACGGTCAGCGTTCCCGTCGGCGTTCCCGCCAGCGTGAGGTGCAACTGACCCTCTTCGTAGCGACCGCTCTGGACGAACGTGCTCGGCGTGGCCGGGACGTTGTCATACGAGTTGCGGTAGCTGACGCTGCCCTGAGCCGATAGCTCGCTGAGCAGACCTTCGACGAGTTCGACCGTGTAGGCGGGGCTGACGCTCCAGACCTGCAGGTTGACGACGCTGCTGCTTCCGCCCGGCGTGTAGTCCGAGTAGGCGAAGCGGCTGTCGACTTCGAAGTCCGTACCGCTACGGTAGGCGACGAGCGAAACCGCATAGTCAACCGAACCGTCGGCGTGGATCAGGTGCTGCATCACGAACGGGCGTCCGGCGACATCGATGGTACCGATGCTTTCGAGACGGCCACCGCCCAAGCGGTCACACGTTGCCTTGGCGTGGTCGTAGAGGACACCGGCCGGGCTGATGGCTCCGAAGAGGGCACCCATGCGGCGGCCTTCCGTGCGGAGGTAGTCAGCGGCGAACACGTTGGTCGCGTTGGTGACACCGATCAGGTCGCCCGGCGTGACTTCGTAGGCGATCGACTCGTTCGGACCGTTGGTCGGCACGATGCTGCGCAGGCCGCCATCGTCGCCCTTACCGCTCGAAGCGGAGAAGAGGAACGGCTGGGGCGCTGCCATCAGCGCAGTCTGTGCCCGTGCGTCCTGGCGGCGCTCGAACAAGCGCTGGGCCAAGAGGCTAGCCATCGAGCCTTCGCTTTCGACACCGGCGTTGCCACCACCCGAGCTACCTTGGGTCGTGACGGTCGCAGCCGACTGGTCGTCTTCGCCTGGGTTGTTGTTGCCCGGCGTCGAGTCGCCGTCCGGCTGATCCGACTTGCTGATCTGCGCGATGTTGACGAACGTGCCTTCGGCGTCCACCTTGGCGGTGTAGCTGAGCGTGACGTAGTCGCCATTGCTCAGCGCGCCGATGGCCCACGTGATGGTCTTGGTCGACGCGTCGTACGTCGCACCCGAGCCACTCGTGATCGATTGGAACGTGAGTCCGGCGGGGACGACATCGGTCGCTTCGACGCCCGTGGCATCGACCGGACCTCTGTTGTCAACACGGATCGTGAACGTCACCACGTCACCCTTCTGAGGCGCGGGCGTGTCGACGCTCTTGTCGAGTTCCAAGTCAGCGTTGACCGCAGGCTGCTTCGGTGTGACCTTCGCGTCGTCCTGATCGTCCTCGTTCGCGTCGCCGTTTCCGGGCGTCGAGTCGGGATCGTACTTGGCCGACTTGCTGACCTGGGCGATGTTCGTCACCGGGTTAGGCGTCGTGACCGTGGCCGTGATGGTCAGCGTGTTCGTACCGATGGGCAGCGTGTTGCTGCTGGTCGCCTGCAGGTCCCACACGCCC
>CAXBBB010000465.1:0-2982 GCA_963973615.1 uncultured Rhodothermales bacterium
GCGTGTCCACGTCCGGCCCTGATCGTCGGAGCGGTACACCTCGGCGCCGATGACGGGCGTGTCGAAGAGTTGCGCGTTGGCGTCTTCGAGGTAGTCGACCAGAGCGACGGGCGTGATGTCGCCATCGCGGACCATCTTCAAGATCGATTTGGCGGTGTAGCTGGCCGGGAAGCCGTTCGTTTCGAGGTAGTCGTCGATGTCGGCGGCGGCGACCTGCAAAAAGGCGTCTCGGTTCATGCTGCGCAGAACGTCCTTCGTCAGGACGGCCGGCGTATCATCGCTGGGCTCGTCGGGCTGACGTGCTTGGTTGTCAACGGAGACGTAGAGCGTTCCGTCGGGATGCACGTCCAGACCGATGCGTCCGACGCTCTCGCCGCCGGGAAAGCCCGATCCCTGAACGCGCGCCCACGTCGCGCCGTCGTCGGTCGACTTGTAAATCCTGCTTCCGGCTCCGGCTTCGACGAAGTCCCACGCCCGGCGCGTCCGCTCCCACATCGCCGCGTAGAGCGTGCCGTCGGTTGCGCGCACCAGGTCGATCGCTCCCGTATTGTCGTTGACAAAGAGCGTTTGCGTCCACGTGCGTCCGCCATCGGTCGTGCGGTACATGCCCCGATCGCGCGACGGGCTGTACAGCGCTCCGGCAGCGGCCACCCAGGCGACATTAGGATCGTCGGGATGGATCACGATGCGCCCCGTCCGGTGCGTCTCGCCCAATCCGACGTGGCGAAACGTGCTGCTGGTGTCGTCGCGCACCCACACGCCCGCTCCGGCGTAGCTGCTACGCGAGGCGTTGTTTTCGCCCGTGCCGACCCACAGTCGCTCGCCGTTGCGCCAGTCGACTGCGATATCGCCGACCGTCATGACGGCTTCGTGGTCGAAGACGGGCTCGAACGACTGCCCGTTTGTGCGCGACACCCACACGCCGCCGCTCGCATAAGCGACGTACATCTGCGTCGGGTCGTCCGGGTTCACGTCCACGTCGACGATGCGACCGCTCATGACGGTCGGTCCGACGTTGCGCAACTCGACGCCGTTGAGCAGGCTGTTCTCGATCATCGCCGCACGCTGTTGCCCCGCTTCCATCCGCTCGGACGCGGGTGTGGCCGGATACGGGTTGGGCGCTATCTGGTCGGCCATCGTCTGGGCCAAAGTGGGAGAAGCGCCGAGTAGGACGGCGAGAGCGAGAAGTCGGCGCATGAGCAGCGGGCGATGTTGGAAGACGCCAGAAGATAACCGCACCGTCAATGCTGGGTCCATGCGGAAAGCCGACCTTCTCAAGGCAACCAGCTCACCCACATGGAAACGCCCGACCTCGAACTCGTCCCTAAAGAAAAACAAGCACTCCGCCTGGCCCGCAAAGGCGCCGGACGCCTGCTGCGCAACAGGTTTCGCGTACTCGGCCTGACGCGCGACGTGTATCACAAGCTCAAAGGCAACGAGGGAAGCTTGAAAGATGCTCTGGGCACGACGCTCGTGCTGACGCGGCTCGTCCGGGCGTGGGCGCGGCGCGAGTATCGGGGCATTCCGTGGAAGACGCTCACCTACGCCGTCGGTGCGCTGCTGTACTTCGTCAATCCTCTCGACGTGATACCGGATGCGCTCGTCGGAATCGGATTCGTCGACGACATCGCGGTTCTCGCCGCTGTCGCCAACGCGCTCTCCAAAGACCTCGAGAAGTTTTCCGCGTGGGAGCAGGAGCAGGAGCGCCCCAAAGATCTCGAAGAGGTAAAACCGAAGCGCCGCCTACTGCCTTTCCGCCGCAAACCTAAAGCGTAGCGTGCGATTTCGCGGGGTGATGGCGTTTCTTGGCTGCGCCCAGCTACGAGCGAGGCACCCTCTCTATCCGACTTCGCAATGCGCGTTCTCTTCGCCCTCCTGCTCTTCTGGTTGCCTCTGACGGCCAGCGCACAGTCGTCGTCCATCGCCGACTACCTAGACGACGTGCTGGAAGCGGTCGTTCAGCCGGACGGCTCTGTTTGCTATTCGGCGCTGACCGAAGGTCCGGCTCGTGAAGCGCTCGGCTCAGCGTTGCGTGGTATCAAGAAGTTCGACCCTGCCGGATTGGACACGGACGCCGAAAAACTCGCCTTCTGGTCGAACGCCTACAACGCGCTCATGCTCGACGCGGTCAGCCGGTACCCGAATCGATCTAATGTCTTGGGAGACGACGAGGGCCGGACGTTCTTCAAGACACCGATGAGCGCCGGTGGCCTAATGCTGACGCTCGACGAACTCGAAAACGTCATACTGCGCAAACAGGACACGGACCGTCCGCAACTGCGCCGACTCCAAGTCGGAGAGCTAGATCCGCGCCTGCACGTCGCCCTCAACTGCGCCGCCGTCAGTTGTCCCCCGCTCCAACGCGCCGCATTCCGCGCGTCGACGCTTGATCAGACGCTCGACCGCGCCTTCGCCGCATGGGTAAATGACCCCGATCACTTCACCGTCCAAAACGGCACCCTTGTCGCGAGCAGCCTGATCGACTGGTTCGGATCAGACTTCGACTCGGACCAGCCTGCTGGCGACTTCCTGCTGTCGCATATGAGCGAGGAGCGGGATGGGTATGCGGCTCTGAAATCCAAACTGGAGGGCCGGACGAGTAGCCAGATCAAAGCCGCCGGAGCGCGTTACGTCTACGATTGGACCGTCAACCGCGCCCGTAGCTGTCGCTGAATCGAAACGTGCGATGCGAGAAGAGATCGGCATTGCATTCGCATCGTTCGGATGCTAGGCGTTGCGATTGCAGGACTTCGCTCGTATTCTGCGGTCTCGTTATCAGGTGCTCTTTCGTGATAACCACCCGGAGCGCCGCACAATTACTGGTTAAGTGCTCTCTTGAAAGTCAAGCCGTGAGAGCGACTTTTTCGGGCACCCGGTAGAACTTCGAGCCATCGAAGTCGGCGTCATGCTTGAGCATGCCGTAGAGCGCGTGCAACAGCTTGCGCATCACCGCCACGACGGCCACCATCTTCGGCTTGCCCC
>CAXBBB010000466.1:0-2980 GCA_963973615.1 uncultured Rhodothermales bacterium
CGATCCGTCCGAGCCGTTTCTCGTCAACGTGGAGCGCGTTGGCAATCAAGAGCATGCTGCCGTGGCCGGGCTGTCGGGGGGCGGGTTTGTCGTGGTCTGGGACAGCGCGCCCAACTTCGACGAGCAGAGCGAGGTCGTGGCCCAGCGCTTCGGTGCGGACGGGCGGAGCGTCGGCGAGGCGTTCGTCGTCAACACGTTTCGCGCTGGGCGACAAGCCAAGCCTGTCGTGTCGGGATTGGTGGGCGGAGGCTTCGTCGTGGTGTGGGACAGCTACCATCAGCAGGGCCAACGCGCGGCCGTCTATGCGCAGCGCTTCGACGCGTCCGGCGCTAGAGTCGGAGTTGAAACGCCTGTCTCATCAATCACCGGCAGTGATCAGGTCGTTAGCTCGGTGACGGGACTCTCCGATGGCGGCTTCGTGGTCGGCTGGACGGATCGCCGCTCCGATCTCGACCAGCAGGCATGGGTACGGCGTTTCGATGCGTCCGGCACTGCGGTCGGATCGGGACTGCGGGTGAGTTCGAGCAACGAGAGTACGCTGGACCCCTCGGTCACTGCGCTGGGCGACGGCTTTGGCGTCGCGTGGACGGCGTGGACCGTCGTCGGAGTCTCGCGCACGTTCTCCGACATCTACGCTCGTACGTATGGAGCGCCGTCGGCTACTCCGGGCGCTCCTTTTCGCATCGCGCGCATTTTTAGGGCGGACCAAAACCACGCGTCGGCGGCAACGCTGGTCGACGGGCGGATGGTCGTCACGTGGGCGGATCAGCAGGCAGGCCAAGCTCGCGTGCTGGGCGGACTGTTCGATGCATTCGGCAACCCGAGCGGCGACCTGTTTCAGATTACCGCACCTGCCGCTTCGCCGATCTTCTCCGTCGCAACGGCGTCTCTGGCTGGGGGCGAATTCGTCGCTTCGTGGACCGTCAACGAAGGGGGGGCGGGCACGACACAGCACGCGCAACGCGTCCGACCGAGCGGCGAGCCTTTCGGTGAGCGCAGTGGGCTGAGTACCGGAGGTGTCGACCTGGGAGGCAACATCGCGGCCCTTACCGATGGGCGCTTCGTTGCCGTAACCAGCAGCTTCCGGGGAGCGGATGGGCAGGACGTATTCGCGCAAGTGTTCTTGGGCGGTGTCCGTACGCCTGTCGCTTCACAAACGCGTGTTCAGCAGGCAACGCTCGGACTTGCCGCTCCGAACCCATCGCGCGGACGGGTGCGCATCGGCTACGAGCTCAACGCTCCGGGCGCAGTTCGGCTCGTGGTTTACGACGTGATGGGCCGCGAGGTCGCTGTGCTCGTCGACGGTATGCGTCCGGCGGGGAGTCACGACGCTACGTGGGACGCTAGCGGACTATCAGCGGGCGTGTATGTCTACCGCCTGGAGGTCGGCGGCGCGGCGCGCACCCGTACGGTGACGGTGCTGCGGTAAGCGAGCATCTACGCAGGTCTCTGGGAGAGCCGGTGCGACGCGCTGTGCGGCGAGCACGAAGATTGCGCACACGCATCGCAGGATGCGCTTCAGGAGGGAGCACGCTGCTCAATGGGTCGTTGGGAAAGATGTCGTAGGCATCTGGGTTTAATCCCTAACGTGCCCGTGACGGCCACTCGCCCGCCGCTCACAAACGGCCGCTCCGTGCCCAACTGCATCATTGCGCTCCCAACCGCACGACCTGACCACCGACCGCTACCGCTTCATGTCCGTTTCGCATGCCCCGCTGCTCATAGGCGTCGTCGCCCCCGCTGGCGAGCGCGAGCAACTCGCTGACGCCTTTGCAGCCGACGGCTCGGACGTGCGCTCGGCTGGCTCTATCGGCGGGCTGTGGAAGCATTTGACGCGCTGCCCTGACGTCCTCGTGCTCGACGCCCGGCAGCTTCCGCCCGTCGCTCCCGGTGAGAAAGCGGCACCGATGCCGTTTGCAGCACCTGGAATGCGCGGAGTCGGCCCAGCGATCGTACTCGTAGGCGGCGGAGAGGCCGACGCGTGGCACGCGCTCTGTATCGGCGCCGCCGCCTACCTGCCGCGTCCGCTGTCGTCCGACCGCCTGCGCGACGCCGCGCACCAACTCCGCGACACACTCGACCGCCCTTCGCCCGACGCCGACCACGACGACGCACCGCCCTACCTACGCCGCCTGCTCGTCACGCTGCGCAACGAGCAGCGCATCGTCCCCGTCGAAGCCGTCCGCTATTTCGAGTCCGACCGCTCGTACACGCTCGCCCACACGCCGACCGACGCGCTGCCGCTCCACACGCCGCTTGGAGAATTGCAGCATCGGCTCGATCCAGCCGCTTTTTGTCGCATCCACCGCTCGTCCATCGTCCGCCTCGACGTAGTGCGCGCGGTCCGCTCTGCGTCAGGCGGAGCCTACACCGCGGTCTTGGACGACGGCCAGGAATTACGTGTAGGCCGCACCCGCCGCGACGCGTTACTGGAACGATTGGAGGCATAGACCTCCTTCGCTCACTTGCCATTCAGCGCGTTGTGGATCGGGATTGCTTCGCTGCGCTCGCAATGACTTTCAGTCTGCTCACCCGCAGCTTAACCCCCGGACAAAGCGCAGCATGGCAGGTCCGGCAGTTTGATCGTCGCGGCTGAGCGTGGGAATGATGCGCGCGTGCGACTTGCCCGGTACGACGACGTATTCGGTAGACACATCGGCAGACTTCAACGCGGCGACGAGTAGTTCGGCCTGGCGGATCAGCGCGGGGTAATCCCCACCGGCGTGCATGACGAGGAACGGCGGCGCGTTTGAGTCCACCAGCGGCAGGACAGAAGCGTCGATCTGCCACTGCGCAGGCGGACCGTTTGGCGGGAGTTCACCGAACGATTCGCCGCGCGGACCGAAGCGCGCCCCATAGTAATCGAAGTCCTCGGCGATCTCGTACGAGCGGCGATCTGTGAGATCGAGAGCGGCGCCGCTGACGGGAATGATGCCACAGATGGCGTCACGCGGGATCCCGGCGGCCTGCTGTGCCTCGG
>CAXBBB010000467.1:0-2979 GCA_963973615.1 uncultured Rhodothermales bacterium
CGCATCGGCATTGCGCGTGCGCTGGCGCTTTCGGGTGGCGGTCCGACGCTTCTTGAAATGGAGACGTTTCGGATGCGCGGACACGAGGAGGCATCGGGCACCAAGTACGTGCCGCAAGAACTGATGGACGACTGGGCCACGCGCGATCCCATCGACCGGATGGTGCGGTGGGCCGTCCAGCGGGGTATTTCGCAAGAGGAGATCGACGCGATGCGATCGGATATGGTCGCCGAAGTCGATCGTGTCGCGGAGTATGCGTTGGCGCAGCCCGAGGCGGTTTCGACGTTGGAAGCCGAAACCTCCGACGTTTTTGCACCACACCCCGAGCCGACACTTCCGGTCCGCGAACAAGGCGATGGCAAAGTCGAGAAAGACGTGCGGTTCATCGACGCGATCAGCCAGGCGCTCGACGCGGCGATGGCGGCGAGCGACGACGTGATCCTGATGGGACAGGACATCGCCGAGTACGGCGGCGTGTTCAAAGTGACCGAGGGCATGGCCGAGCGCTACGGACTGGATCGCGTCCGCAACACGCCGATCATCGAGAGCGGAGCCGTCGGCTGCGCGCTGGGGCTGGCGTTGGAGGGCAAGACACCCGTTTTGGAAATCCAGTACGCCGATTTCATCACGTGCGGCTTCAACCAGATCGTCAACAACGTCGCGACGACGCGCTACCGGTGGGGCGCACGAGCAGGGGTGTCAACAGGCGTCGTGATTCGCGCGCCGTTCGGTGGCGGCATTGGCGCGGGACCGTTTCACTCCCAGAGTATAGAGGCGTGGTTCGCGCATGTGCCGGGCTTGCAGGTCGTCATTCCGTCTTCGCCGCACGATGCGAAAGGGCTGCTGCTTTCGGCCATCGGCGACCCCAACCCGACGCTGTTTCTCGAACACAAAAAGCTCTATCGTTCGCTTCGTGGCGACGTGCCAGCCGATGCGTACGTCGTCCCTATCGGCAAGGCACGCGTCGCGCGTGAAGGGTCGGACCTGACGCTGGTGTCGTGGGGCGTCGGCGTCGGGTGGGCGCTGGAGGCAGCCGAACGGTTTGCGGGCGAAGGCGCGAGCCTGGAGGTCGTCGACTTGCGGACGTTGACGCCGTGGGACCGAGAGACCGTTCTGGCGTCAGTGAAGAAAACGAATCGGCTGGTCGTCGTTCACGAGGCGTGGCGGACGGGAGGGTTTGGAGCGGAAGTCGCCGCCGAGATCGCCGAAGTCGCCTTCGCCGACCTGGACGCGCCGCCCGCCCGCGTCGGCGCGCGCGATCTGCCGATTCCGTTTGCCAAACAGATCGAAGACGAAATCTTCTCGGCTCACGCGCGTTTGGACCAGACGCTCCGCCGAACCCTTTCGTTTTGAAATACGCTACCCTCCTCCTGCTGCTCATTACCCTCTCCGCCTGCGACCGCTTCGCCGACGAAGACCGGCTGTTGGTCGTCGATGTCGTCGATGCCGGTGGCGAACCGATCCGTGGGGTTCGTATCCACGCGTCGCCTCGTCTGTCGCCCCAAACGCCTGTCTCTGAGGAGTTTCGGTACTTCGCCACGACGGGTCGAATCGACGAGGAAGTGTTCTTCTCGGTCGTCCGCGAAGCATCCGGCGCGCAGACCGAGCCCCAGTCTGCCGGTACCGCCTCCCCTGACTCGCCGCGTGCTATCAACGTCGAATCGGTGCAAGTAGGAGCGGGGTTGTTTCGGCTTCGGGTGCGCCAGGGGCAAGAGGTGCGAGAAGTCGCATTCGCCCTGGCCGTCGACCGCAGCGGCGCGCGGTTCGCTCCCACGCAGTTCGTGACGGGACCCAATGGAATCGCCGAACTCGACCTGGATGCCTACGGCATTGGACGACGCGTTGACCTGACGCTCTCGACGAAAACCGACGTGTCGTCCGAAACGCGATCCGTTACCCTCTCCGACACGCTCGACTTGGTCTTCTTCGCGCCGTCCGACAGCACAACCTGGACGATGGTTGCCCCGCTTCGCTCAGGCCTCACCCGTCTCACCTCTACCAAACCCGCCCGCTGATTCGTGAAAGACCGCCTCACCCCCGGCACGCCCGCTCCCGACTTCACTGCGCCGACCCAAGACGGTACGCTCACGCTGTCTGACCAACGCGGAAAGCGCGTCGCACTCTACTTCTACCCTAAAGACGACACCCCCGGCTGCACCCGCCAAGCCTGCAGCCTGCGCGACGGATACGCCGAGTTGCAAAAAGCGGGAGTCGTCGTCATCGGCGTTTCGAGCGACGACGCAGCCAGCCACAGCCGCTTCGCCGAGAAACACGACCTGTCATTCCCGCTCGTCGTCGACGAGGACAATGCCATCGCCACGGCGTACGGCATCTACGGCGAGCGCACGCTCTACGGACGCAAAGTGATCGGCGTGCAGCGTACGACGTTTCTGATCGACGAGCAAGGCATGATCGCCGACGTCGTCAAGCGCCCCAAAGTCGATGAGCATTCGGGCGAGATCTTGCGCCGCTGGCAGAAGCTGGATCCTACGGTTTAGCAGCAGCGAGCGCGAGCAGAGCGGGTACTTCGCCCGTTCGATCCGTAGACTCAAGACGTCTACTCCTCGTCATGCCTTTCCTCACGTTTCTGCGACTCTGCTCCCTGGTGGCCGTAGTCCTGTCAGCAGCGCCCCTAAACCGGCTCGCCGCTCAACCGTCGAGTGCGCGACTATGGAATGAGGCCCTACTCGACGCGATTCGGGCGGATTTTGCCCGACCGACAGTGCACGCGCGCAATCTGTTTCATTTATCCGTCGCCCAATACGATGCGTGGGCAGCATTTGACGCGCAGGCCGCTCCGCTCGTACTCGGTAGAAGCCTGGCAGGCATACCCTGCCCGTTCTCGCCAGACCAGGCTCCGTCCGAACGGGGAGCGGCAGAGACAGCCATGAGCTATGCGGCGTATCGCCTGCTGCTCCATCGTTTTGAGCGATCACCAGGCGGAGAACGGACACGGGGGCTTATCGAGGAGACGGCCCG
>CAXBBB010000468.1:0-2976 GCA_963973615.1 uncultured Rhodothermales bacterium
CAAAGAAGAACCCCGCACTCTGGGGCTAACAGGATGCGGGGTCTTCCGCGTGCAACCCGGCTCTGAGCCGTGTTGGAATCAAGATCGTGACGGTCCTGCCGTCGTGCCGGTTAGCCCTCCGACGTGCCGAAGACTACCAGTGTGCGTTCATGTGTTCAAAGGAAGGAAACTCATGCGGCCTTCCGTTCCGCTTCCGGGAGAAGACGGATTTCCGCTTCCTTCCGGTCTTCCTGTCGCGCGCGATCCTCAGCGTACTTACGCCACGCGGCGGGTGAGTCTGGGCAGGGTCCGCCCACCTTTCCGAAATAGACGCGTGCGTCCTTACGCAAGCTGTCTGAGGGATCGGCAAGACGCCAGCCGTGCAGCTCGTCGACGGCACGGTACAGCGGCGCGTTGTGCTTGCCCATCGTGCTCACCTCTCGTTCGAGACAGTAGCGCATGACGGCTTCGACGCGGTACTCAGGAATGCTTAGAGAAACAGCTTCATCAGACTCGGCATCGGTATCAGCTTCGGTCCCTCCCTCTCCGATGAAGTAGGGGACGCGGTACCAAATGCTCCCAGCTCTTTCCCTGTCTCCTTCCCTAGGTGGATCAGTCAGGTTAGCATGGCCATAAATGACGGCGCGCTGTAAAGCTCGCTCCACGTGAGTCTTTTTCACACTGATCGTGCGACGCTGACTTAGAGCTGTGACGAGACGTGTGAACGAGATTAGAAAAGGGCTGAAAACACCCTCGCTCGTTATTTGAACCGGTGTCGCGGTGCCCATGTCGGCAAGCTGAAACGCGCTCTCGCAGGCGAGATAATGAGCCGCCACGTCTGCCCTCTCCAACTCCGCGAGCATTTGGCGGGCGGTTTCGATGTGTTCGTAGTTGACGCTCCCATCTTCTCCGAAGAGTGGATGGCCGTAACCGAACCAGTCGGGCGAAGTCCTGGCCGCCTTCGCCGTAGGCGGCGGCATATTGAACGGGAAGACAAACCGAATCGCGTAGTCACCCACCTCGCACTCGTCAGGCGGGAAAAACACTTCGTGTTCTATACGCTCCACACAGTCGGGATAGTCGATTGGATGCTTCATAGCCTCGAGTACTCCTTCCTCATCGAAGTAGACAGCCCCATACACCTCGACACCCTCCGGACCTTCGACCCAGTCTTGTCCCATGGCCACGAGTGTCCGGGCACAGTCGGGGTAGGAGACAGAGACGCCACGCAGAACGTGCTTCAGTCCAGCGAAGGGTATTCGCTTTGGCTCATCGGAAGGGAGTTTCATGGGCAGGATCAAGGGTTACACGCACGGTCAACGTACGCCGACACCTTGCGCGCTGTCAACACTCCGTATATCTTGACCGGCGAACCAGAACCCCGCCGACGTGGACCTTCCCGAACTACTCGCCCCTGCCGACGCCGCCGAAGTCAAGGGCTGCACGCGCCAGGGCATTCACGCGGCGATGAAGCGCGGCAGGCTCAATACGTACCCCGCCGGACGCCTTCGCCTCGTCATCGTCGACGACACCTTCAAGGAGTGGCAGCCCAAGAAGACCGGCGGGCGCGCTCACGCCTCGTACCAGTCGAAGCAGAGCGCTCAGGACGAACAGAACGGGGCGTAGCCGTGCCGTACCTGGAAAAGAAAGAGCGCACCGGCAGCGACGGAAAGAAGCGCGTGACGGGGTGGTACGCCACGTTCAAAGACGCTACGCGCAGCCCCATCAGGAAAACGGTGTCGCTCCGAACGAAGGACGCATCGGCAGCACGCGCGCGTCTCGCACAGCTCGAGTTCGCCTATGCTCAGGGCGCGTTCGATCCGTGGACGGACAAGCTCCCGGAGAGTGAGCGCATCACCGCCGACGAAGCCGTTCGGCGCTTCATGGCGAGCCGCAAGGAGACGGGCAGCGGTCAGGGCGTGGCCACGTACCGGCACGTCATAGGGCCGTTCGCGCGTACGCTCCCGCCTGGCCTCGTTCTCACCCAGATCGAACGGCGGCACGTCGACGCCTGGCTATCGTCGAAGGATTGGTCAGAGTCGACGGTGAAGAGCTACGCCGATCGTCTGCGCATCTTCGCGGCGTGGTGCATCGAAGCTGGACTGGCTCCGGCATCTTGGAAGCCGGTCCCGAAGGTGGGACGAGGCAAGCAGTCGAGACGCGAAGACGTAATCCGCTTCTTCGACGAATCGCAGTTAAGGGAAGTGCGGGCGGCACTCTCCGCGCGCATTGAGCAGGCCGGGGCGTCGGCGTCCGCCGTCGACGGTGTGCTCTCCGACGCGATCCCGTTTGCTGCTGGCACGGGTCTTCGGCGGGGTGAGTTGTGCGCGCTCCGCTGGGCGAATGTCCACGTCGGCACCGGCGGGGCAGCCTCGTTCGTGCGCGTGGCCAACACGGACGCCTTCACGACGAAGAGCGGACGCGAACGCACCGTGCCCCTCGTAGGCGACGCGCTCGACGCCGTACTGCGAAGGCAAAAGGAGCGGCGCACGAAGAGCAGGACGGAAACGGTCTTCCCGTCGGCGAAGGGTGAGCAGATGAACGGCCCGTACCTGGGCAAGCGGTTTCGGATGCTGCTTGCCGAAGCGGGCGTCGACGGCATCGTCACGGAGCCGAGCGGCGGTCACAACTTCCACAGCCTCCGGCACACCTTCGGAACGATGGCCATTAACCGGGGCGTCGACGTGTTTCAACTCAAAGAGATCATGGGGCACGCCGACGTAAAGACGACGCTCAAATACGCGCGCCTCCGGCCGGTGACGCTCGCGACGGCGATGCAGCGGGCCTTCGGTTCGGGGCTGGATTCGTCGCCGTTCGAGGGGCCAACAGGCGGGCCGAACGAGGGCGGAAAAACAGGCTCGGGCCGAACATAGGCCGAACAGCTTTTCGCACCTCTCGCGTAAGTCGAAGGGGCGCAGCGAGTTACACGCGTGCCTGTTCTGCAATGGCATTGAAGAGGTCAGCGGTTCGATTCCGCTAGGCTCCACCCCCGAAAAC
>CAXBBB010000469.1:0-2966 GCA_963973615.1 uncultured Rhodothermales bacterium
GCAGGCGGATGAAGCTCGGGCGGTTCTTCCGTGGCCTCCGAAACGTTCAACTCCTCGCGTTCTCATCGTCGAGTTCGGCGGCGACGCTTCCCCTGACGATCCGGGCGGCGCGGGAGAAGCTCGGGGTGAGCGAGCGGGTGGCGGCGTTCGTGCTCCCGCTCGGCGCGACGATCAACATGGACGGGACGGCGCTCTACCAGGGCGTCGCCGCTGTCTTCATCGCGCAGGTCTACGGCCTCGAACTCGGCCTCGCCGATCAGGCCGCAATCGTACTCACCGCTACGCTCGCCTCGATCGGGACGGCGGCGGTACCGGGGGCGGGTCTCGTGATGCTCGTCATCGTACTACAGACGGCGGGCATTCCCGTGGAAGGAATCGCGCTCATCTTCGGCGTGGACCGTATCCTGGACATGTGCCGGACGGTCGTGAACGTGACAGGCGATGCGGCTGTGGCGACGGTCGTTGCGGCGTCGGAAGGAGAGTGGGGCGAGGTGCCGAACGGCGCCCCTCCCGGGCCCGCCGTGGTCTAAACCGGTCGCACCTCATGCTGCGCCGGGCCCAGACTCGACTGCGCGCACTCGGACTGGGCTTGGTCGGAGCAGTTATCGCCTTCCAAGAGGGAGCACGCGTCGACTATCTGACGAACTGGTTGGGGGCGAGAAGGAGGTCTTTCGGACGTATGAGGGCTACACAAGAGCACATCTGCAGCTAGGTTCTGTATCAGCCCCCACACTGCCGACTCCCACCCTCGTCGCGTCTACTGCAGCCTGCAACTCAGCAGCCTGCAACTCAACAGCAGCAGCACTTAAGCGGTGGCACGTACGGTTCAGCAGGGGCTGTTCTGGCCTTTTTCCACGAGGAGTGGCAGTTGGCCCCCTTGATCTACGCTATAGGGGTGAGTACGACTGTGGTGGCGTGCTCTGACTCGGCGCTCCGTCGGCTTCGGCTGATGGAGCGTCGTGTCGTTCGGGTAGGAAACTGACCGTACAGGCTCGGGTTCGAGCGAAATGCGCTACCCTTTCCTCCTCCTGCTCCTCGTCCTCGCTGCCTGCAGCACGCCGGACGATGTACTGTCGCCCGACGAACTTCTGGTCGAAGCCGATGCCCAGACGATCCTCACCGCCATCGAAGCCAATCCTGCCGACTTCAAAGTCGTCAACTTTTGGGCGACGTGGTGCGGGCCGTGCGTCAAAGAGTTTCCCGACCTGATGGCCGTCGACTCGCTGATGGCGGACCGGGGCGTCGACGTGATCTTCGTTTCGGCTGACTTCCCCGAAGAGCGACCGGCGATTTTAGAGTTCTTGCAGCGTCACGGCGTCAACGAAGTGACGTTCCTCAAAGACGAAGCCGACGACCCGTTCATTTCTTCGTTCAGCGACGACTGGACGGGCAGTCTACCCGCCACGCTTGTGTACAACGCAGACGACGAGGTCATCGCGTTCTGGGAAGGGTCGACGACGCGAGAGGCACTGATCGAGATGCTCGACACGTTCATCGCCGGACACACGCCTACCACGAACGACTCCTAATCCGATGCGCACGCTTCTCCTCTTCGTCGCCCTGCTAATCGCACCTACGGCATCGGCGCAGATTGCCCTCGGTGGCGCGCTTCCGATGGCGGATACCGCACTTCCGACGGCGACCGGCGGTACCGCCAGCCTCGCCAGCCTCGCTGGAACGCGTGGAACGGTCGTTGTCTTCTGGGCCAACCAGTGTCCGTGGGTCGACCGCTACGAAGAGCGCCTCTTCTTACTCGCTGATCGGTATGGAGACGACGGGTACAAATTCATCCTCGTCAACTCGTTCGGCCCTGGAGTCGCCGCCGAAACTGCGGAGCGCAGCGCGGCTCGATATTCCAGCAAAGGGTACACACTTCCTTATCTGCTCGACGCCAATGGAGCGCTTGCCGCTGCAATGGGAGCCTCCCGCGCGCCACAGGTCTACGTGTTCGACGAGAAGCGCGCGCTCGTCTACGTCGGCAGCGTCGACGACAATCCGACCAACGCCGACGCCGCCTCGCGTCGCTATCTCCAAGAGTCCATCGATGCAGAAATGGCCGGCGGACGCCCCGAGACGGCGCAGACTGAATCGCTCGGTTGCCTGATCAAGTAGTGAGCCGACCGAACCCGTCTACCCTGCGCAAACGCGCTCAGTCGTGGCTTCCTGTCGACGAAGAGGCCGACACGCCCAAGCGCGATGCGGCCCTCGAACGTGCGGCTCAAATCGAAGGAGCGCCGCCTGAACTGGTGCTCACGTTTGCGCTCAACTCGTGGATGCAGGCCCTCGTCGATGCCGACGACGACGCGCTGGCCGCCCCGCTTGCCACGAAAACCTCCGAGCGCGCGATCGTTACGGACGAGGCGTGTCCACCGCTTGCCGCGTTCGGAGCGGTCGTCGGGGCGCGGGTTTCCGGCCGCCCCGTCGTTTTGCACGGGTCGGCGTCTGACGCCGCGCTGATGGAGGCGTTCTGGTCGTTCGACAAAGGCGTGCGGATCGCTGATCCCGACGAGGCACCGCCTGACGATGCGCTGCTGATCTCCCCCGATCCCGAAACGTGCGCCGTCGCTGTTCTCGATGGCCGAGAATCGGCGGACGACTACGAAGGGCTCGCCCAAGACGTACTGGCCGTCGGCGGAAGAGGAGAGCGTTCGGTCCGCCTGATCCTTGCTCCGCCCGACGTCACCCCCGACGCGTTCCTCGCCGCCTGCGCCGATCTTCGCGCGCTCCTTCCTGCCGAACGTGCATCGACCGCGCGGCTTCGGATGGCGGCGGCGTTTGTCAAAAAGAGTGGGACGCCCTGCGCATACCTCGACGACTATTCGCTACTGATTACGCGTGGCGAACCGGACGTGCTGCCGCCCGGCCAAGTGCGATGGGTGGTGCTCGACGACCCGAAAAGCGCCGCCGACCTGCTCGCAACCGTTCGCGTTTCTGTCGTCACGCGGCGCGAAGAGTCGAAGCGCTAC
>CAXBBB010000470.1:0-2963 GCA_963973615.1 uncultured Rhodothermales bacterium
GTACCGGCGTTTCAAGGTCAACATCGACGGCAACGACGACTACGCCGCGATGGAAGCCGCAGGCATCGACCACAGCGGTAAGTGGCTGCTCGTGCTCGGCGACGAACCCCGCGCCAACGACGGTACGGCTGTGCTCTCCGAAGACGGTGCCGACACCCGCTGGTCGACCAACTCGTTCGAGCGACTCCGCTCGGCGTTGGGCGCGCGCAAGCCGTTCGCCGGAATGCTCGTCGTCACCGGCGATTCGGACACGGACGGTCCGTTCGAGCAGCGCGCCATGAACGCCGCCGACCGTAGCTCCGCCGCCATCGGTAGCCTGAGCCTCAATCCGCCGAACGCGACCAGCCAGCGCCCCGGCATGTTCTTCGTCAGCGAGACGTTCGCCAACGGCCTGCTGATGGGAACGGGCATGACGGTCGACCAACTGCGCAGCCAGATTCGCTCGACGAGCGCTCCGGTCGTGATGGACGTCGAGGGCGTCACGCTCACCAGTACGGTCGAGCGCGAAGTGTTCGAGGCCGATACGGAGAACGTCGTTGCCATGCTCGAAGGCTCCGACCCGGTCTTGAAGGACGAAGTGCTCGTCATCTCGTCGCACTACGACCACATCGGCATCTCGACGACGGCTACGGGCGACGACGTGATCAACAACGGCGCCGACGACGACGGTTCGGGCACGGTCTCCGTGCTGGAAATCGCCGAAGCGTTCGCCCAGGCCGCGATGGACGGCGTCGGCCCGCGTCGCTCGATCCTCTTCCTCAACGTCGCAGGCGAGGAGAAAGGACTGCTCGGTTCGGCCTACTACGCCGACGTGGAGCCGGTGGTACCCGTCGCGCAGACCATCGCCAACCTCAACATCGACATGGTCGGCCGCCGCGACCCCACCTACGAAGGCGATCAGCCGGACAACTACGTCTACATCATCGGATCGGAACTGATTTCGCCCGAGATCGACGCGCTGAGCGAGATGGCGAACGCGACGACAGGCATCAACATGGACCTGAGCAAGCGCTTCAACTCGCCCGACGATCCCAACCAGTTCTACCGCCGCTCGGATCACTGGAACTTCGGCAAGTCCGACATCCCGTTCATCTTCTACTTCAACGGCACGCACGAAGACTACCACGGTCTGGGCGACGAGCCGGACAAGATCGATTACGAGCAGATGCAGCAGCGCGCTCGCCTGATCTTCGCGACGGCTTGGCAACTCGTCAACCAGGACGGTCGCCCTGAAGCTATCGAAGACTGGTTCGCCAAAGCCCAGGCAGCAGGCGGCAACTGATCGACTGCTTCGGCTGAACTCCGCGCGCCGTCCTTCTCACGAGGGGCGGCGCGCTGTATGTTTGTGCAATCACTATCCCCCGCTACAATATGTTCAAAGCGAGATATCCGATTACTGCCGCCGCATTTCTTTGCTTGCTCCTTGTCTCTTCGGCAAGTCTAGGTGGTTGCGATTCGCTCGTCTGCGGTGGTCTTTTACAGTCAGGATCGGGGGGGATAGTCGTACGCCCAACTCTGCCTATCGCATCTTTCTCGATAGCAGTCGGAGACTCCGTAACCATAGATATGGACTCGCATTGGGCAGACTCGACGACGAGTAAATGCGACGAAGGGTACCAGCGAGAGCGGTCGCCGAGCATCGGGTGGGCGACCGCGTCAGGCCCTCAGGTCGAAGTGCGCGCCGACCGCACGCAACTCCACCTGCGCGCACTGGCTTCTGGTCCGCCCATACGTGTTCGAGTAGCAGGCATCGGTCTAGCCTACTCGACGGCCTGCAATGTCGCTTCCCTATCGTCTCCGGTTGAGTTCGTTGTTCAACCCGGCGGCACTACTAGCCGAGCTTCGGATCCTCGCTCCGCTGAAAGCCGTCAATTCAGGGTCCGAAGGATAGCTCACTACCCGAACCGTTTTTCTGCTGGCGACACCGTCACACTCATCGCTGAGACTACGAGCCCACGAACTTTCGGTCGCGACCTTGCCTGGTTTCCGGTCGCAGGTGTTAGAGAGAATCCGTTCAGCGGAGGCGGAGAATGCAGTCTCGGAGGGCTGTACCTTTCGTCTGACACGCTCCGGATAGTCGCTACTGCTGACACCCTTTTGGGAATGGTCTGGCCTGGTGATTCTCCGTCTAGTGGAGGGCTTGGCTTTTACATCGTCTCTCATCCGCCGGAGTAGCGGTCAAATCACTCGCCCACTACCGCGAGCATATCGAGAGTAGTTTACTCCCACAGCAGCCGCGCGACGGTGCGGCCTAGTGTCTCGCGTTCTACGCATGATGCCCCGTTAATCTAACTTTCGCCTGTCGACCCTGCGCGACTGTCTAACCCTCCTGGCATATCACGATATGCGCACCGCAACTAACTCTCGTCCTGTGTCGCGCGTTCTCTGCTGCGTGCTCCTCGTATCGACATGGCTGGCTTGGTCTGGCTGCGGTCAGAGTGCATATTGCGAAGGGCCAAGGGACTCAGTGTACCAGACTCACCCGATAGACGACTTTGGCCTCGCTGTGGGGGATTCGGTCGTGCTCGAGATGAGTCGCTACTGGGCGCGGCAGTCGGGGCGCACCAGTCCTGTCATCGCATTGGCCGAAGCGCTGGAGCCTCATGTAGAGGTGCGGACGCTGGGGAGTACGCACCTGGTGATTGAAGCGCTCCGGCCCGGACCACCAACTCGGGTGCGCGTCTTGTCCATAGACGGCGATTACGACCACTGCGAATCGGACTACGTCCAGAAACTGGCGCGTAGCCTTTCGTTTACTGTTTTGTCGAGTAGTGCAACTACGCGACCGTCCGATGATCCCATTCCGCCACCCGGACCTCATCGCGTTCTGAACGTATCGGCCAGCCCGGCGCGGTTTGGAGCCGGCGATACGGTGTCGCTCCGGGTGGCTTGGGCACGGTCACTGCCCGCCCCCTCGGCTGCTCTCGTGTGGACGCTGTTTGGGTTTCCCGACTTCCTAAATG
>CAXBBB010000471.1:0-2963 GCA_963973615.1 uncultured Rhodothermales bacterium
CTCGCAGAGTGGGGCGCTGCTGACGGGCATCTTGGACTGGTCATTCGGCGAGCACGTCGGCTTCTCGTCATTTGTATCGATCGGGTCGATGCTCGACGTGAGTTGGGGCGATCTGATCTACTACTTGGGCGACGATCCGCGCACCAAGAGCATCGTGCTCTACATGGAGTCCATCGGTGACGCGCGTTCGTTTCTGTCGGCTGCGCGCGAAGTGGCCTTGCATAAGCCGATCATCGTCATCAAGGCCGGGCGGACGGCGGAGGCCGCGAGTGCGGCGGCGAGTCACACGGGGACGCTGGCCGGATCGGACGACGTGCTCGACGCAGCGTTTCGCAGAAGCGGCGTGCTCCGCGTCGACTCCATCGCCGACTTGTTCTACATGGCCGAAGTCCTGGGCAAGCAGCCGCGACCCAAAGGCCGCCGCCTGACGATTCTCACGAATGCGGGCGGTCCGGGCGTGCTCGCGACCGATGCGCTGATCCAGGGCGGCGGCGAGTTGACGGCGATCTCCGACCAGACGATGGACGAACTCAACGCATTTCTACCCGGCGCCTGGAGCCACAACAACCCCGTCGACGTGCTGGGCGACGCCGATCCTGAGCGCTACGCCCACACGCTCAAAGTGGCTGCGGACGACCCCAACTCAGACGGACTGCTCGTAATCCTGACGCCCCAGGATATGACGGATCCGACGCAGACGGCGGAACGCTTGAAGGAGTACGCCACATCGACCGGCAAGCCGGTTCTGGCGTCGTGGATGGGCGGGGCGACCGTCGCCGCGGGCGAGCGCATTCTCAATGCGGCGGGTATCCCCACGTTTGGCTATCCCGATACGGCGGCGCGCGTGTTTAACTACATGTGGCAGTATGACTACAACCTGAAGGGCATCTACGAAACACCGTCGCTGGCCGAGGGAACGGGTGCCGAAGACGACGCCGCAACGGTCGACCGCGACGGCGCAACCGCACTGTTGCAGGCCATCCGCGACGAAGGCCGCGACTTGCTGACCGAGTTTGAGTCGAAAAAACTGCTCGAAGCCTACGGCATCCCGACTACGCGCACGGTTCGTGCCCAAACCGCCGACGAAGCCGTTGCTCAGGCTGACGCGATGGGCTACCCGGTCGTCGTCAAGCTCGACAGTAAGACGATCACGCACAAAGTCGACGTGGGCGGCGTGCAACTCAACCTCTCAGACGAAGCCGCCGTTCGGAGCGCATTCGGGCTGATCCGCAGTAATCTGGAGCAGCGCGACCAGTTGGATGCATTCGACGGTGTGACGGTCCAGCCGATGGTGTCGACCAAAGGCTACGAAGTGATTTTGGGATCGTCGCTCGACCCGCAGTTCGGGCCGGTCGTACTGTTCGGGTCGGGCGGATCGCTGGTCGAAGTCTACCGGGATCGGGCGCTGGCCTTGCCGCCGCTCTCGACGACGCTGGCGCGGCGCATGATGGAGCAGACGAAGATCTACGAAGCGCTGCAAGGGGTGCGTGGGCAGGCACCTGTCGATCAGGACGAACTCGAAAAGCTAGTCGTCCGCTTCTCCCAACTCGTCGCCGAGCAGCCGCTGATCAAGGAGCTCGACATCAACCCGCTGCTGGCCTCGCCCGAGCGACTGATCGCGCTCGACGCCCGGGTCGTCCTCCACGCGCCCGACGTAGACCTGGCCGACATCCCGCGCCCGGCCATCCGCCCGTATCCGCGCCAGTACGTGCGGGATTGGGTGAGTGGCGAAGACAATACGCTCACCATCCGCCCAATCCGTCCCGAAGACGAACCGGCGCTGGTCGATTTCCACGAGAGGCTGAGCGAGCAGAGCGTCTACATGCGCTACGCATCGGTCGCTAAGCTGTCGCAGCGCGTGGCGCACGACCGTCTGGCGCGCATCTGCTTCAACGACTACGACCGAGAGATCGCGCTCGTCGCCGAGAGCGGCGATCAGATCGTCGGCGTCGCCCGCCTGACCAAACGCTTTGGAACGGGCGACGGCGAGTTTGCCATGCTCGTCTCGGACGACCGCCAGCGGCGCGGTCTGGGGACCGAGTTGCTCTCCCGGCTCGTCGAGATCGGACAGGACGAAGGTCTCGAACGCATCACTGCCGATATCCTGCGCGAGAACGGCGCCATGCAGCGCGTAGCCCGCAAACTCGGCTTTGAGATCGAGTCCGACGCCATCGACGACCCCATGGTGCGCGCGGTTAAGGTGCTGAGGTAGGTCCTTGCTCCGCCCAGAGCAGCTGTGTACGCAGTCAAAACAAACGCCCCCGTCCGGACGAACCGAGCGAGGGCGTTCTGATGGGGCAAACCTGCGGGGTTACTCGCGGCGCAGCGCAGGCGTGGCAGGCATATCGTGGGGCGAGCCTCCGCGTCCACCGAACGCCGCGGCGACGACGCCAATCAGCATGGCGAGAAACGCCCACCAGGCGGCATTGCCCAATGCGTCAGTCGTGCTCTCGGCAGTCTGGACGGCCTGATTCCCCAGCGTGTCACGTTCGGTCCCCGCGCGAGCGCGGAGTTGCTCAAAGTCGCGCTCGTAGCCCTCGACGCCGCGACGCGCTTCGGCTTCGCTCATGTCGGTACGGGCGACGAGCACGTTGACGACGTTGTCTCTGTCGACTTGGCGACCTTCCTCGGCGAGCGAGCGGATCGAGTTGCGTAGCGCGGACTCGGCCTGCTCGGGCGATTGGCGGGCCGCCGCCTGCACGTCCGCCGATTCGTCGCGCACGCGGGCTTCGAGTTGGGTAGGATCGATTCCGGCGTCGCGCAGCAGTTGTGCTGCCTGATTCTGCACGTTCTGCACGTCGACGTTGCCGATGCGGTTGCCCAGGTCAATGTCGTCCGGTACGACGGCCGAGACTGCACCGCCCGCAGTCTGCGCAATACTACCGACGACACCAAACGCCCCGCTGACGACGCTTCCGATGGCGCTCGACGCGAGGTAGACCGTGAACAGCGACACCAGACCC
>CAXBBB010000472.1:0-2961 GCA_963973615.1 uncultured Rhodothermales bacterium
CCGATGCACCGACGACGCGACGCTATGTCGGGACCGGCCTGGGGCTGGCGATCTCGTCTAGACTTGCCAAGCTGATGGGCGGTGGCATTTTAGTCGAAAGTGAGGTCGGTCACGGATCTACGTTTACAGCACGGATAGGCTATTCCTTGGCTCCCAAAGTTGAGCAGATCAGTGGAGGTGGTGGGGTGCTGGCGCCGAGCGAGGCAGAGCAGGGACGTATGCTTCGTGTCCTTGTCGTAGACGATAACGCAATCAATCGTCGCGTCGGCGTCCGAATAGTCGAGCGTCTTGGGCACGTTGCGCACGCTGCACCTAGCGGCCCAGCTGCTCTCGAAGCGATCCGAGCGGCGGCTAACGATCCGTTCGACGCCGTCCTGATGGATGTCCAAATGCCCCAGATTGACGGCTACGAAACCACCCGGCGCATCATGGCCGAGTGGGGAGATAGCGCGCCGTTTGTGGCGATGCTCACGGCAGATGCATCCGATGCTGATCGCAGCGCTTCACTAGCCGTGGGAGCGCGAGCGTTCCTGACCAAGCCGATCCGCATCAATGATCTTCGTAGCGTATTGGTAGAGGGCGCCTTGGCCTCACGAGCCGCAGAATAGGTGCTCAAGTAGTGGGTCGCCAGGGATGCGATGCCATTCAGGCGGGGGCTCGCCGACCGATGGCGCCTACGGCAGGTTAACCTTTTGAGCGACCAGCCGATACTGCGCCTATATGAGCTATCCTTCCCCAAAACGTCTCAGGCTGTATCGTTTACTTCTGAGTTTCGCGGGAGGCGTTGGGCTTGGCATCAACCTGTTCGTCACTCACAACGACCCGATGCAGCGCTTCGCGCTGTTCGTATACAGTCTGCCGATCTTCGTAGCTAGTCTCAGCTACGTCAGCGAGTGGGTGCGCACCCACGTGCGCGCCGGAGTGTTGGGGGTCGCCTACGCCGTGACGATGCTGGATCTGACCAAGATCGCCATGAATGGCATCGCAGAGGGGCCGATATGGATGACGCTGCTCATCATATGCTCGATGGTAGCGATAGGCGTGTTTGCGGCGCGCTGGCAGGAAGTCATTTGGTTTGGGGGCAGCATTCTGGGACTCTTGGCTGTGTTTTACGCGTTGGAGTGGGTCGCTGCGCGCGACATCACAGTCGTCGCTACGGCGACCGCAATCGGGACGGGAGCACTCGCCATCGTTACCAGCGTTCGGGTCGAAGCGGTAGAAACGCTCCACGCGATCAATGCCGACTTGGTGCGCGCCCGAGACCAATCAGAAGCCCATCGCATCGAAGCCGAGCAGGCCACCCAGATCAAGTCAGAGTTTCTGGCGACGATGAGCCACGAGCTCCGCACTCCGCTGAACGGAGTTATCGGCATGGCCGATTTGCTCGAACTGTCTCGCCTCGACGCAGAACAGCGCGAGAATGTGCAGACGATACACACCAGCGCCAACGCTCTGCTACGCATCGTCGGGGACGTGTTGGACTTTTCCAAAATCGAAGCAGGTAAAATCGACATCGAAACCGTCCCAATGGAACCAGCAGGAGCTGCTCGCAACGCCGTGCGGGTCATGCAACTGGAAGCCCGTGAGAAAGGGCTTGAACTGAAGGTTCGAGTAGACGAGAGCGTTCCGGTTCGCGTACTGAGTGATCCAAGTCGAGTAGAACAGATTCTACTCAACCTGCTCTCGAACGCCGTCAAGTTCACGTCCAGCGGTTCGGTCGATCTGTTGGTGGATTCGGTTGCGGCAGGTAGCGACGTGATCCTCAGCTACCGCGTGCGCGATACGGGCGTCGGGTTGACGCCTGCCGAGCGCAGCCGCATTTTCGACTCGTTTACCCAAGCAGACGCCTCCACGACTCGACAGTACGGAGGAACGGGATTGGGGCTCACGATCTCGCTCAATCTAGCCCAACTGCTGGGCGGTTGTATTGAGGTCGAAAGCGAGAAGGGAGTAGGATCTACCTTTACGCTGCGCATTCGGTGTGCGCTGCCTGGCGCCGAAGCCGATGATGTTCTGGCGGTGACGGCAGACAGTCCTGCTCTCGAACCACCTCGCGAATTACGAGTGCTCGTCGTCGACGACAACCTCGTCAATCGTCGGCTTGCTCTGCACCTTCTCGAACGACTGGGACACTCCGCCGATGCTGTCAGCGATGCCGCCTCGGGATTGGAGACGCTGAGCGCGTCGGCGGTCCCGTACGACGCTGTGTTGATGGACATCCACATGCCTGGAATGGACGGGTACGCCGCCGCTCAGCAGATAGCAGAACGCGCGGGCGATGCGGCCCCTTTCGTCGCACTGCTCACGGCCGATGCCGCACCGGACCCTGACGCGTTCGAGCGCTCTCGTGCCCATGCGTTCGCTGTCAAACCCATCCGGCTGGAAGCGCTCCGGGATCTACTCTCGGGGACTTTCTTCGATTCCCACGCCGCGAGGCGCGCACACGTAGGGTTTGACTACCGGACGACGTACCGGGCCGACAAGAGAAAAGTCAGCAGCGCGAGCGAAGTCTTGAATGGTCCCATCCCGCTCGCGGATTAGGATCGGTTCGGAATAGGCCGTGTTGGTGACCTCGCCGAAGTGCAGGTAGTAGGGGACGATCGTGCTCGCTTCCGACGCATCGGCGTGGCCACGCGCGTTTATCCAGCCTTCGACTTCGGCCCGCCACACGGCGCGTTCCTCATCGGTTGGTGGAGCGTCCAAGAAGGTGACGATGGGCAAGCGGCGGTTCAGAAATCGGCTCGATAGATCGGCTAGAACAGCATCGTCCGAATGCTGCCACGCTTTGAGTGAGACGAGAACGTCGGCATCGTCGAGAGCGCAGAAGGCGCGCTGCACGTCGGCACTGGCGAGGTCATTCGGTGCCACGTCACGCTGAAGGAAAAAGCGTAAGCCGGGTGCGCAGGCGCCGATAATCGCAGCGTCGCCTGCGCGGACGGCCCGGCGGGCGCGGGCGAGGGC
>CAXBBB010000473.1:0-2957 GCA_963973615.1 uncultured Rhodothermales bacterium
TCTCGGAGGGAGGCGGCGTAGGCAGCAGCGCTGCTCGTGAGCGGCATGTCCGCTAGAGCGATCCGGCAGAGAGTCACACGAGGATTCCGCCTTCGTCGACGGACAACACGTGCGCTCGGCTGGCAGGCTTGCCAGCAGTCTGGAAAGCGCCGATTGCGCTGCGCAGGGTCTCGGCCTGTGTCTGAAGGACGCTGCCGATGCGGCTGATGTCCGACGCCTCCCGTGCGGCGGCAGTGGCAGAGGTGCGTAACCCTTGGGCGCGGGCCGCAACCGTTTCGCTCGTCGCAGCCTGCTCCTCGGTCGCGGCAGCGATCTGCATGATGCGCTCGCGAGCGACCTGCGTACCGGCGACGATGGCTTCTAGTGAACGCCCCGCATCCTCAGCCGATGCGACGCCATGCTCGATCTCGGCGCGACTACACGCTATCGCGTCCACGGCGGCAGAGGTATCCTTGCGGATCGTCTCGACCATGCGTTCGATGTCACGCGTAGCGGATGCCGTACGCTCGGCGAGTTTGCGCACTTCGTCGGCGACGACGGCAAACCCTTTTCCGCTCTCTCCGGCACGCGCCGCTTCTATCGTGGCATTCAGCGCGAGCAGGTTCGTCTGTTCGGCGATGTCCGATATCGTAGCCGTGATCGTGCCGATTTCCTGACTCGAAGTGCCCAGCCGCCGGATCGTACCCGACGCTTCGTCCGAGATACGAGCGACTTCTCGCACCTTTTCGACGGTTCGGTTCATGACCTCGCCTCCCTCTCGCGCACGCTGCCCGTTGTCGGCGGCGGCATTGGCGGCCTGAGCAGACACGGCAGCGTTTTCGTTGATCGTTTGCACCATCTCAGACATCGCGTGCTCGACCTGCTGGGTCTCGGCTTCCTGCTCACGCGCGCTCTGCACTACTCGATCCGCCTGCTCGTCGATCAACGCACTCGTTGCGCTGACCTGATCCGCCATCTCGCGCACGTGTCCAATCAGTGTACCCATCCGGTCCGACACCGCGTCGACTGAGTCGTACAGGTCTGCGAGCGGTTCGGAGTGGGGATCTCGGCGCGTGCGATAGACTAGGTCGCCCTCGGCTACCTTCGCAAGTCCCTCGCGGAGCCGCTCGACGCTCGCTTCGATGCGCTCGGTACGCTCTTGCGTAGCCAGCCGCTCCGCCTCGGCAGCGGACTGAGCCTGCTGCGCGGTCTCCCGAGCGACTTCTGCAGCTTCGGATATGTCCTCCGTATCTACTTGCGCCTGAGCCATTCGCTGCTGCTGCTTCCATCCGTGGGTGCAGCTAATGATCAAGAAGGTGACCTCGAAGACGACCCACCCGGCGTGTTCGAGCACGCGCCAGATCGCGAAGTACGAGTCGTAGAAAATCGACTGTGGAAAGAACGCGCCGCGCAGCAGGTGGTCGGCGGCGATGACGACGGTGGCTACGATGAGCACTCGGGGGCTTCGGTAGAACGCCAGAATGGCGAGCGAGGCGAAGATGTGGAAGTGCATTTCGAGCCGTCCGCCCGCCAGATGGATCAGGAGCGCCGATACCAGCATCTGACTCGCCGCCACGAAGTAGCGCGTCGCCGGAGCGCCTGCATGTTTGACGGCTGCCCATGTCGCCGGGAGCGTGAGCAGTCCGCCAAGTAGAATAGCCGTCCACAGATGCAGGTGGATGCTGCTGACCTCCCCCTCCCACGCCGACGGCGATACCAGCAGCGCGACTCCGATGGCGAACACCCACTGCGCCGGCATCAGATAGGCAAAAAACGCCGAGGCAAGGCGATAGTCGGTCTCTCTATACGACACGCACAACGCGTCGATTCGCGGATTGGCGGCAACAGGAGGCGAAAGGGCGGAAAGCATGGGAGTAGGATTAGAGTAGGAAAGGGGTGCGCTTAGGATGTTGGATCGGCGAGGGGACACCCGTAAACGGGAGCGACCTGCGGATCGGAGAGGGCGAGCGAGAGCGACGCGAGCGCTTCGGTCAGGGCGAATCGGGCAGCGTTTCCGCCTTCGTGTCCACGTGAACCGGTGATGCCACCGGAAAAGCGCAAGGTCCCGTCGGCAGCGTAGAGCAGAACGTGCCCCGACGTGAGCGCGCCAAACTGTTTGGCATCGCGGGCCCCAGGATCGAGGATCACGTGCGCATCGGGAAGCGCACCGATTCGGGCGTCGAGGTCGCCGCGCAGGGCAAGCGGCAACCCTTCCTGCGTCGCCATGAGCACGACTTCGATGCGCGGAGGGGACGTGTTTCCGCGTAGTGCCGACGACAGTTCGGCCAGGGTCGCCCGGGTACAGGGACACTGCGGATGCGCAATCACCAGCAACGTACCCCTCTCGTCCGGAGCCGTGAACGGCGCCTTGGCGGGCCACACCGATGGGGTCACTAGCGTCTCACCTGGCTGCGTAGCGTGATCGGCGAGCAGCACGAACCCTGTCACCGCGCAGGCGACCCAGCAGACCAAGGCGAAAGGAATCAAGCGGCGACGGGCCACAGCGGAAGAGAGAAGTAGGTGTTTCAGCTATCGGCTGACGCCCTACCTTAGTAAAGCCTGCCCCACCGCCTTGACCAGATCGTGACCTTTCGCGCTCGTCGTGTAATCTCTCCGCCTTCTGTGGTTTTTTGGAGCGCCCATCTCGGTTTCTCAGCCGCTGAGTGACACATTTCGATAGATCGACCCCGCGCACCCTGATCCCCGACTATCTGGCGGCGCGCGACCTTCTAACCCACCGCGCGGCATCCGTTTTCCTAGCTATTCGCTGATATGCTGTACCTCGTCCCGACGCCCGTCGGCAATCTGGAAGACGTGACGCACCGCGCCCTCCGCATCCTGCGCGAAGCCAACGTGGTGGCCTGCGAGGACACGCGCACGAGCGGCAACCTGCTGGCGCACTACGGCATCGACACGCCGCGCGTCGCCTACCACGATCACAACGAACGCCGCACCGCGCCGTGGCTCGTCGAGCGCAT
>CAXBBB010000474.1:0-2952 GCA_963973615.1 uncultured Rhodothermales bacterium
GCTGTTCACGCGGCTGGCAGCATGGAGTCGAACTCACGGCGTCCCCGTCTTAGTGCTCACGACGGGATGGCATCAACCGCCCTACAATGCCACCGACGATGAACCGACGCGACGCTTCATAGCCCAAGCCCCTGCTGTTTTTCAGTCGGTGGGACTACCCTTCTACGATCCGTCGCCGGACGTTTGGCAGCAGCGAAAGGATCACATCGAGGCCTTCGTCATCGCAGGCGACGGTCATCCCAATGAGGCAGGCGCACGCCTGATCGCGGAGGGCGTCTTGCCGATGCTGATTCCGTTTCTCGAAGGCGCTGCGCTATCCGACTCGGCTCTCGTGCGGCAAGCTGCGGATCAGGCGAATGGCGAGGAGGCTCAGCAGCGCGACGCCCAACAGCAACGCACCCCACAGCAGCAGCCGATGCCAGTGAGAAGCATCATCGATATGTAAGCGCTCCATCCCACCCAAGTCGAACGCTGGGCTGATCGTAGGCGCGGTTGGAGCAGCGTCGGTTTCGGCTAACGACAGGAGCGTGCGGCGGAACGCGGCGTCTTGACCCGACTCGGTCTCAATCGCGCGCCCAAACGCGAGGGTGTAGGGCGACTCCCCGCGTGTCAGAAAGAGTAACCGCGCGGGTCTCCAGCCGACCTCGAGTGTCGGTGATTGGGTCAGCGGCGTACCGGACTCGGCGGTTTCCATACGCCAGTAGCGATCCGTCGTCGGGACCGAGAAGACAGGAGAGCGCACGTCTACGGTGTCGCGGCGGATGTGGTAGGCGGGCGTGCGGATACGCGGTGTCCACGGACCGTCGGGCGTCGGAGCGGATGCGAGTAGAGCGGTGACGAGCGTGTTGGGGTCGTCGCCCAGATCGACGCGCATTCGGTCGATGGGCAACGAACCGGTATCGAACACAAAACCCTCAACAGACGCGACGGGCGAAAGGCGGAGCGTCCGACGTGCCGGGGCTGACTGGGTCGACGTGACGGCTTCGACGAGCGTCAACGGCGGGGGCGCGTCCGACCCGGTCCAGGTGAGCCGGACGTACGGCGACCTGAGCGGCGGCAGATCGAGGGTGCGACGGACGAGGGTGTCTCCGCCAAACCGCAGCCGCATCACGCGCTGCTCGTCGCCCCAACGCGTCCACGTCGTCAGGTCGTCGCTCGACTCCACGCGGACACTCGTCGTAAAGTCGGCAGCGTCGTCCGCCCACGTCAGGTCAAGACGGACGATGGGCGACTCCAAGGTCGATGCGTCGATCAGGTGGGCGCGGATCGTCTCGGTCGAACGTTCGGGAATGGGACGTACGCTCACCAAACTCCCCGAAGCCGACCGGCGAATCGTCACGTCGAGCGCATCGATGGAGTCGCCTGGCCTTCCAATCAGCGGAAACAGGGGCAGGCGAGCACGCGCCGAATCAGCCACCGCATCGGTCCAATCGAAGGCGAACGGGACCGGCGTGCCCGACGCATCGAATAGGCGTACGTCGCCTAAATCGGGGCGCGTTGCGGTTTGGTAGACGATGTCCGGCACTAGAAGTACCTGGACGGCGGCATCGCTCGTCGGGGTGAGCGTCACACCGCGCGCATAGTCGTGGGGCGATTGCGCGTGCAGCGCTGGAGTGAGCAGAGCCAGACCGAGCAAGACGAAGAGTGGGCGAGCCGTCACGAGTCGACCTCCGCTGCTTCGGACTCGCCCAGTTCCGGCACGCCCTGCTTGGGCGGAGCGGGGGCGAGATAGCCAACGCTGATCAGAAAGACGCCGACGACCAGAAACGTCCCGATGCGGACGAGCAGCGACAGGTTCGCGAGGTCGACCAGGAATAGTTTGAGGACCGCCAACCCCAGCAGGATCGCCGACGCCTGCCAGACGAGGCGGCTGCTCTTGCGCGCCGCAATCGTCATCGCAATGACTCCGACGGCCGACCAGAAAATCGTAACGGCCGACTGGAACGTCGACGAGGACATCAGCGCGTCGATGTCGTAGGCGACGCCTGCGTAAAAGTGGACACTCCGGGCGACGGTTGCGTTGAGCCAGACGAACACGAGCGCGACAGCAAACCCTCCCACTTTCCGAACATCGACAGGCGATAGCATCTCGCGTCGACGTGCCATTCGCAGCGTGATCACCAGCGCCGCGATGCCCAGGCCCAGCGTCAGATCGACGGGATTGGCGAGCGGCAGGTAGGGCAACGGCGACGGATCGGCAGACCAAGAAGCCATCCCTGTTCCCCACACAGCGGCCAGCACCAAGAGTCCGCCCACGCCCCATCCGACGTAGGCGCGCGACCACGTGCCGAACGGCCAGAATCCGGCGCGCGCAGCGGCGAGCGTCGCCAGGGCCAGCACAACGGAGACGAGTCCGGTCGGGAGATTGGGCCATACACTCGCGAATGGGGACAAAGGCACGTGCCACGACACTTCGATTGCGACCAATACGGCCAGCAGCCAGAGCGTTCCCGCGTGGAGCAGTCGGCCGCGGACGTGATCGCGAAGCGGCGCGTCAAACGCCCAAAACGAGGCGACTAGAACACCAAACGCAGCGATCCACGCAATCCATCCGCCTTGCGCGAACAGATGGCTAGTGTCGTTCCAGAGTGCGACAATCAGAACGGCAACCGATAGGGGAAGCATCAGCAGCGCGACCCTACGCAGTCCGGGCCAGTCGAGTCGCCATGCTGCCGCTGTCGTCAGTGCTCCGGTCAGCGCGATCAGGCCGACGAGCAGTGCGTCGAAGCGATCGCCCGAGGCCATTTGGTTTATCTGATCCAGGTGCGACAGGGTCCACCAGATCATGCCGAGTGTGACGAACAGCGGCTCGACGATGCGTTCGAGCGTCGACAATCGGTCGCGATAGTAGTGAGCGACCCAGGCCGTGACGAGGGCGGCGAACGAGAGAACTAGGCCAGCGAAATAGGTCGCATGCGGCTGCATCGACGCGTTCGCAAAAACGAACCACAC
>CAXBBB010000475.1:0-2946 GCA_963973615.1 uncultured Rhodothermales bacterium
GCCGTCAGCAAACTGGCCTCTGAGCATCTCGCCATCGCCTACTACCAGGAGCGTGGCCTGCCGACGACCGTCGTTCGCCCGTTCAACGTCTACGGCGCCGGGCAGGTCGGCGAAGGCGCGCTGCGGACGTTCATCCGCAAGGCCATAAAGGACGAAACCATCGAAGTGCATGGCGACGGAACGCAGATTCGCGCGTGGTGCCACCTGGACGACATGGTCGACGGCGTGCTGCTCGCGATGGAGCATCCCAACGCGGTGGGCGAGTCGTTCAACATCGGCAACCAGCGCGCCGTCACGACGATCTACGGACTGGCGTCGACGGTCGTCCGCGTACTCGAATCGCGCTCCAAGATCGTATTCACGCCCAAAGACTACGCCGACGTGGAACTGCGCATTCCATCGGTCGACAAGGCCGCCGAACTGCTCGGATTCCGCGCCAAAGTCGACCTGGAAGAGGGCATCGAGCGCGCCGCCCGCTACTACGCTGCCCAAGACGCCCTCGCCAAGAGCGGCGACGGCATGCGGACCAGCGTTCCTGTTCTGGTTGCCCAACTCCAAGCGGATGTGCCCACCGATCGCGTCTGACCGACCTCGCACATGAGCGACCTGTTTGCCTCGCTTCGCGCATTCTGGCGCGACCGTCGTTCCGACCTAGACGCTCGCTGGCATCGCACGCTGCCGTTCGGCGACTACGTCGTTGATCGGTGGGAGAAAGCGCAGGCGTTGGGATGGGGCGAGGGCGCGTCCGTCTACGACAACGTACTCGTCCTAGGCGACGTGCACGTGGGGGCGAACACATGGATCGGCCCGAACACGATCCTCGACGGCAGCGGAGGCTTGACCATCGGCGATTGGTGCAACGTGTCGGCGGGCGCGCAGATCTATACGCACGACACCGTCCAGCATGTGCTCTCGGGCGGTGAAGCGGTTGCCGAGCGGGCGCCGACCGTCATCGGAAACCGCGTATACCTGGGTCCGAACGTCGTCGTCTCCAAAGGGGTGACGATTGGTGACGGCTGCGTGATCGGCGCCAATAGCCTGGTGACGCATGACATTCCTGGCGGAAGCAAAGCCTGGGGGACGCCCGCGCGCGTCGTCGGACCTGCTCAGCTTGACGCAGTATGATTGCCATCGTCGACTACGGGCTGGGCAACCTGCGCTCGATCTGGAATATGCTGCGGCGCATCGGCGTCGAGGCCGTCGTCACGAGCGACGCGTCTCTGATCGCTGAGGCCGACAAACTGATTCTGCCCGGCGTCGGTGCCTGGGACGCGGGCGTGCGCGGCTTGGACGCCTCCGGCTTGCGCGACCTGCTCGACCACAAAGTGCTCCATGAGAAAACGCCGGTTCTGGGGATCTGCCTGGGGATGCAACTGCTCTGCCGACGCAGCGAAGAAGGCACGCTCCTCGGCCTGGGCTGGATCGACGCCGATGTAGTCCGCTTCGACGCGTCGGTCGCCGCGCAAGGCCTGAAAGTGCCGCACATGGGCTGGAACGAAGTCGATGTAGCGCACGCACATCCGCTCTTCGACGCCCAGGCAGACGAACCGGCGTACTACTTCGTCCACAGCTACCACGCCCACTGCGACGACATGGGCGACGTGCTCGGATGGACGACACATGGCGTCCGCTTTCCCGCCGCTCTCGCACGCGGCAACGTGATGGGCGCGCAGTTCCATCCCGAGAAGAGCCACCGCCACGGCATGGCGCTGCTCGCTGGATTTGCCCGAATGCCGGTCCCCGCTCTCGCCGGAGGTGTGTAGTGCTCCGCACCCGTGTCATGCCCTGCCTGCTGCTGCGCGGATCGGCGCTGGTGAAGACCGTCCGGTTCAAAGACGCCAGCTACATCGGCGATCCGGTCAACACTGTCCGCATTTTCAACGAGAAGGAAGTGGACGAGTTGATCGTGCTCGACATTACGGCGACGCCCAACGGCACGCCGCCGCGTTTCGAACTGATCGAGGAGATCGCGGGCGAGTGCTTTATGCCCGTCTGCTACGGTGGCGGTATCACGTCGGTCGACCAGATGCGGCGAATCTTGCAGAGCGGCATCGAGAAGGTGGCGCTGAACACGGCAGCCCTCGCCGACCCGAGTGTGATGCAGCGCGCGGCCGACGCGTTCGGAAGCCAGTGCATCGTGGCCTCGCTCGACGTGAAACGGAGCCGATGGCGCGGCGAAAAGGTGTTCGGGCGTGGGGGACGCGAGCGCACGGCTCTCGACCCGGTAGAAGCCGCCCAACGAGCCGAAGCGCATGGCGCGGGCGAAATCCTGCTCACGAGCATAGACCGCGACGGAACGATGAGCGGCTACGACCTCGACCTGGTCCGCCGCGTTGCCGAGGCCGTTTCGATTCCCGTCGTCGCCAACGGAGGTGCAGGCGAGGTCACGCACTTTCGCCAAGCCGTCGACGCGGGGGCAAGCGCGGTTGCGGCGGGCAGCATGGTGGTGTATCAAGGGCCACACCGCGCCGTGATGATCTCGTTTCCCGACCGGGGCGAATTGCGACGGGCGCTGGGCTGAAGCACCCTGACACTTGGCGCGATCCTGGCCTTACGGAGGACATCGCTTCTCCCCCGCCCGATCCGCGTTTCTGCCGCGTTCGGACAGAACATCTTTCCGCATGGAAACACTCGTCGCTCCGCCCACACCTCAGATCGCCCCGCCACCGTCTACTTCGCTCGGCGAGTGGAGTCCGCCCGACTCACACGTGCGGCGCTGCACCCGCTGCCTCTACGACGAGCACACGCCCGGCGCCAAACTGGACCAAGGCGACGTGTGCGCCTACTGCCTGATCCACGACGATCTCTGCGCTGAATACCCCTTGGGCGATGCTGGGCAAGCCTACCTCGATCAACTCGCCGCGAGGATCAAACGTGACGGCAGAGGCGGGAAGTACGACGTCGTCGTCGGCGTGAGCGGCGGGTGCGACTCGTCCTATCTGCTCT
>CAXBBB010000476.1:0-2944 GCA_963973615.1 uncultured Rhodothermales bacterium
CCCGCCTCAACACGGACCGCGAGAGCCTCACGCTATTCGGTAAGGTCGAGCACGATGCGGGTGCCGCCGTTTTGCGCGGTTCACTCTTGCACGTCGGAAACGCCAAAGGTATCGCACCCGAAAGCCACATCGAGCCGGGCGACGCGCGCTTCTGGCGCTATCCAAATACGCGTTTCACGTTGGGAAGCCTAGCAGCGCAAGCCGAACGCGCGGCGATGGGAGGGATGGTCGACGTGCAGGGCGTTGCGTGGGGGCAACTGCATCACCAACAGATCAGCCAGTATCCTGACGCGCGGTTTCAGGTTGCTAATGAGATCCAGGACGACGATGATGTGTCGGGGGGACTGCGTTTGGGGGTTGCATTTGAGCGAGCAGAGCGCCTGATCCGCGTCCGCACCGACCTACTAGCTTCCCAGCATGATCAAACGGACGTAGACCAGAGGGATCTATCGTCCGTTGTCTCGACTGAATCGTCGTACCAGTTGATCCAGGGCGGCGTCGGTGCCGAATGGGAGGAGCGATTGGGAGCAGGCCGCAAGTGGCTCGTCGGTGGTGGAGTCGGCGTCGAAGGGGTCGCCACACCAAAGACCGGCGACAAGCCGCCGCGTGATCCGCAAGTCTCCTGGACGGCGTCCCTCACGACCGGGACGCGCATCGGCGCTACCTCACTTCGTCTGTCGGCCGCTCGAAAAGTCCGCTTCCCGACACCACGTGAACTCTTCGGTGAAGCCATCGGCCGCTTCCTGCTCAATCCCGACCTGCGACCTGAAACGATCTACCAATCCGAACTGACTGCGTCGACCTCTACCCGCAGCGCCACACTCGAAGCCGCCGTTTTCGCCCGCCGCTCGACCGACGCCATCGACCAACTTCGCGTGCGCGTCGACGGGGTCACTCTCCGTCAGCGCATCAACCTCGACGGCAGTCGCACCATCGGCGTGAGTCTGAACGGAACGGCTAGGGCCAATCGCTTGACCCTCTCTGCCAACGCGACGCTGCAGCACTCGGAAGGCAAAACAGACGACGGATGGCAAGCGCGCACCGAGGTGCCGTCGTTTACCTCGTTCGCCGTCGCGACCTATCGCGCACGAGGCTTCTCGCTAGGTCTCGACGCTCGGACCGTCGCCGGGATGCGCGATGCGCCTGATGTGGACGGTAGCCGTTCTCGTCTAGACGGCGGCACGCGGATTGGGGCGAGGGCATCGCACACGTGGTTCCGCAGACGCGGTAGCCTGGAGGCCTTCGCCCGCGTCGACAATGCCCTCGATACCGCCGTCTTCCCTCAAGCCGGACTCCCGCTTCCCGGGCGGACCGCAAGTTTAGGGGTGCGCCTGTCGGGAAATCTATGATCTGGTAGGAGGAGCTATGCTCCCAGCGCTGCCTTCCCTACTGCGCACGATAGACAGCGTCCCGGAGCGCAGTAGCGGCGATGGAGTTCATGCAGTCCCTGGGTGTGCGTCGCTGTCTGTTGCTGTGTGAACGCCGTAGGAAAGCGTCGGGTATGCGCATCGGATTCGGGTTTGAGCGCATCCAAGCACGCGAGTACATCGTCGACATCAGCGCCCGCAGCCAAGGCGAAAGGCAACGCGGCGTTAGCGATCAGCCGCTCGCGCACCGACACGCCTACGTCTGGGCTGTGTGGCTTGGAGACGCGCCCAACTCGGTAGTGGGCGTGCCAATAATCGGTTGGCTGGGCGGATGCCGCTTCGATCAGCGCGCTCACGTCGCGTGCCCTGACGCGTTCGAGTACGTAGTCGATGCCGCCATATCCGAGCAGTCGACCCGGCGTGAACAGTCCTGCCCACTGGACGATGCGCAGGTCGGGCGTGCCTGCTGGACGGACGCCCCCGTAGCGCCACGGTGTCGCTAGCCGTTCACTGGCTGTCAGTTCGGCGGCCGTTTGCAGCGTCGCAGATGGGGGGAGCAACCCGGCAGCAATCAGGACGGCGCGTTCGCGTGCGAGCGGCAACATCCGGCGCAACTCGTCTGGGTTCATACGCACCGCCAGCGTTTCCAGCGCGTCGGCGTTAGTTGGGGCGCCGAGCGTCCGAGCAGCGAGGAGGGCGAGCGCGTTGGGACCGAGCGTTTCGACTTCACGTGCCTTGCGGAGCAGTCGGCGCTGGGCCATCGTCCGCACCCACAGAGCGCGGTTTTCGGCGCCGGATGCGTCCAATGTCCAGGCGCAGGGCAATTCGGAGGGGCGCTCGAAGAAATGGAGCAGGTGGTTGTGCAGGCGGCGCGTCAGGTGCGGCGTGAGAACGATCTCGGGCAGCAGCGTGCCGTCGGGACGACGCAAGGTGCCGGTCATCAGGTCGGCGTTGAGCGTGACGTGGAGGATGACAGCGTTGTATCGGGGATCAGCCGGATGTCCATGCCGTGACCACTCGGCCGACGACGTGTGGACTTCGATGTCGCCTCGCCACTCTTCTGGCCCGATGCGTAAGTGGGCGGCTGTGAAGTCTGGGCCATCGGCGGTATTGAGGCGTCCGGGGTCGAGGACCGTCAGCGGTTTGCCGCCTGTCGTACGCAGGCTGCCGTGCCGGATCGTCTGCATCCGCCACAGGTCTTGAACGACGGCTTCCGGTACGACGGTGGGCGCCATCCCGTGCGGCGGCTCGCTCGTGGTGACCCGGAGCAGGTCGTCGTTGTCAAACAGGTAGAGATGCGACAGGTTGGCTTCTCCGATGTAGGGTTCTAACATGAGTCCGGCGGTTACGTAACGAGGAGTTAGACCCGGCGAACGGTGCCCCGTAACCTATCGGCGTAGAAAAACTAGCTGGACTTCCAGGCTTGCCATGTTTGGGTCACCCGCGCAGTTCCATTGCCAACGCGCGCGCTGCGGCTTCGGAGCGGTCGGCAAAGTCGACGCCATCGCCCGCGTAGAGAATCGATCGGCTCGCGTTGACGAGGATCGGGCCGCCCCTATTGCCTCGCATAACGTCGG
>CAXBBB010000477.1:0-2936 GCA_963973615.1 uncultured Rhodothermales bacterium
CCGATCTATGCAAGAAACTCGACGCGCCCGACGCCGATGGCGACGCGCTGACCTACGCCGCCGTCCGCGCCCTGCTCTTGGAGCAAGGCAAGACCGTCGACCTGCTCGCCACATTCGAGCCCCGCCTCAACGCCTTCGGCGATTGGTGGCAGCAACTCTACGGCGAGAGCGAAGGCAAAGACGGCAAAGGCCTCTTCCCCGTCGGCATCCGCTACTCGACTGATCTGCATAGTGTCGGTCAATACGTACAGGACGGGCAACGCACCATCGCCGAGACGTTTCTAATGCTCGAACAAGATGGCGGTGACCTCAAAGTCCCGCAGACCGGCGCGAACCTCGACGGACTGGATTACCTGGTCGGCCAGACGTTTACGCACGTCAACCGCAATGCCTACGAAGGCACGCTCAAAGCCCACACCGATGGCGGCGTCCCGGCGATGACATTATGGATGGATCGCCTGACGCCCGGCACGCTTGGTGAGGCGATCTATTTCTTCGAGCACGCAGTCGGAGTGAGCGGGTATCTGCTCGGTGTCAACCCATTCGACCAACCCGGCGTCGAAGCGTACAAGCAGGAGATGTTTCGGCTGCTGGGTAAGCCAACCGGCTGATCACCAAAACCGTACACTGGCAAAACGCCGTCTTCCGACCCGGAGGACGGCGTTTCTCATTTCCAGCACCTGAATACCCGAGTTCGCTCTCCCCAATGTGGAGAACCTCGGTCCAATGGGACACACAAGGCCGTCTCTTATCGCATCCGGCGCCCCTTTACTGCACGCAAAGGAGCCCGGATGTCTTTTGGCGGAGCAGGAGCAGTCGAATCCGGCACTTGTGACGCGGGAGCGACGACGGATGGACAGCCTTTATCAGCAAGACTACTCGAACACGAGTGTAGACACATATTCCACCACGTAGACAACGGTGTGGATAAGAGTGGCATCAACGGCGCATAACACTGCTGTAACACCTATGCGCAGACCGTCCGTGGAAAACCGCTGCGTATTCCCCAGCAAGCTCAGAGTGTTTCCACTGTGTGGATAGCAGTGTATAACGAGACAGGCAGATTATCCACAATTCCGGATTCTCTTCCGCATTAGTGGATAATCGCAGTTGAATGGTCCATTGCGGAGTACTGGGTCAGGTGTTGGTTGAGGGTCGGCTGTGCGTAAGGATGAGGAAAAGGCCGTGGTTCATCCACATCGGAGAGTTGTGAGATGTGGGTGGATCGGTTTCCCCCATTTCCACGACGCCTACTATATCAACCCCATTTATTTAAAAAAGAAAAGACAACAGTAAAGAGGAGTGTGGAAGCGGAGACGGGCTGAGCGCGGACAAGCAGTCTCCCGTACTTTGGAGCCGTCACCCAATCCCGCTGCCCCGATGATCCGCCGCATCCTCCTCCCACTCGACGCTGACGACGACACCAACGTCGCTATCCACTATGCCGTCGACATTGCTCGTCGTCACGACGCCGAAATCACCGGAATGGCCGTCGTCGATACGCAAGGCATCGAAGGCTCGTCGACCGGCGGAGGCATCGGAAGCTTTTACTATGCCGAGAAGCTGCGCGAGCGCTTGACTACCGAGACGCGGGAGACGGCGCAGAAGCTGATTCGCTCGTTCACCGACGTGATGGATGAGCGTGGCATTCGCTCGCGTAACGCGGTCGAGGAAGGTGTGCCATTCGAGCGTATCGTGGAGGAAGCCAAATATGCTGACCTGCTGATCGTCGGTCGAAACCCGCACTTTTTCTATGGACACCCCAACGAGCGGACGGAAACGCTCGCACGCGTCGTCAAAGAATCTGGCTGTCCCGTCCTGACCGTTCTCGACCCGGTCAAGCCCATCGAGCGTGTTCTGGTCGCCTATGACGGTTCCGACGCTGCGGCTCGTACGGTCCGCCAGTTCGCCCAACTCAAGCCGTTTGGAGACTCCGTCGCCGTCCACGTGCTGACGGTTGCGAAGAACGCGCGTGACGAGGGTGACGCTCAGATCCACCTTGCGAACCTACGCAGTTTCTTAGAGGCCCATGGACTTCCGACCACGACGACGTTCGCGACGGGCATTCCGTTCGAGCAGATCCGCGCCCATGCCGATTCGACCGGTGCCGACGCTATCCTGGCAGGTGCCCACGCCGTCAGCAAATTGAAACGCTTTGCCTTCGGCTCAACAACCGCCTCGCTAATCGAGAACGAATCCCGCCCTCTGTTTCTCCACCACTGACGAGGTTGTCCACAGCGATACACACGCTGTGTAGAACGAGCTCGGCAGCAGTTTGAGGGAGCATTGCCCAGATCAAGTCAGAGTGCTGAGGCGGTGGGTCCGAATAGCATTCTCGCCGAGACGTTAACGCTCGCCGCTTGTGGTCGGACTGCGAAGGGGCACAAGGGCTCGCCCCCACGTGCATAGCTCGAAGCCTCCGGGCACAACGCAGACGTGGCTACACCTGCTATACGATGACATCGCTGCGGCTCGCCCTGCTGACGACGCTTGCGATGCTCGCCTTTGCCGGCAACTCGCTACTCTGCCGCTTGGCCCTGGCCTCGTCGGGGTTGGACGCCGCTAGCTTTACGACTCTTCGGATCCTGTCGGGCGCCATCCTGCTGGCCTTTCTGGTCGCACTGCGTAGCTCCAAGTCTACTCTAAGCGGCAATTGGATCTCGGCCGCGTCGCTGCTGGTCTACGCTGCCGGATTCTCGTTCGCTTATACCGCCCTCACGGCAGCAACGGGAGCGTTGCTCCTCTTCGGCGCCGTTCAAGCCACGATGATCGGCTACGGCCTAGCCCTCGGCGAGCGCCCGAGTGGGAGGCAGTTGGCCGGGATTGTCCTCGCACTAGGAGGGCTGCTCGTACTCTTCCTCCCGGGCCTGGAAACGCCACCGCTAATGGGAAGCCTGCTCATGGCGGTCGCGGGCATCTCGTGGGGGGTGTACTCG
>CAXBBB010000478.1:0-2929 GCA_963973615.1 uncultured Rhodothermales bacterium
CGTCGGCCCCGCGACCGTGACGCTGGCGGCTTCCAACGTGTTGGATGTCGACTACATCACGTACTTCAGCCAAGCGGCCTCTACGCGTGACGATCAGTACTTCGCCGGCCGAGGTCGCACGCTGACACTGCGCGTGGCGACGCGACTCTAACGGTTGTGTCTGCACTCCGCCGCACCAGCGTCACGCTGCACCTCTGGGTGGGCGTGGCGCTGAGTCTGGTGCTCGTCGTGATCAGCGTCACGGGCAGCGCGCTCGTGTTTCGCCACGAGATCGACCGGGCACTCAATCCCGATCTGCTGCAAGTGCCTCCGGCCGAGCAGGCCGCGCCCCTGTCGGCGGTCGTTGCTGCGATCGAAACCGAGTCGGGAGGCACACCACGTCTGCTGCGACTGCCGCGTACACCCGACGCACCCATCGAGGCGTGGCTGAAAGACGACCTGCACGCCTATGTCGATCCTTACTCGGCAGCGGTGCTGGGGCTGAGGAGCGGCGAAGAGGGTACGATGAACACCCTGTTCGCTCTCCACGCCGAACTGCTCGGTGGCACACCGGGCGCGGTCATCGTCGGCGTCATCGGTTTGCTCACCCTGCTGCTGGCCCTGACCGGTCTGGTGTTGTGGTGGCCCCCAGTGCCTAGTGTCAAACGCGTGTGGCAGCGCCTGGTGATCGCGACCACACGCGGACGGTGGCGATTCAACTACGACCTGCACCGCGCAGGAGGCCTGTACACGTCGGGCTTCTTGGTTCTGGTCGCGGCTACGGGTGCTGCGCTCGTGTTCTACGCCGAGACGGGGGCGCTGCTCAATGCCGCAACCGGATCGCGCGCCCCCGAGCCGCCTCCTGTCGCCTCCGCTGGCGCGCTTGGGCCGGACGTGCTGGACGCCGCACTCGGTACCGCCCGGCGCGTGCTCCCCGACGGTGAGGCCACGTTCGTCACCCTGCCGCAGTCTCCGGGTCAGCCGCTGGCCATCCGCTTCCGGGTGCCGGGCGAGTGGCACCCCAACGGACGCAGTTACGTGTATCTCGACCCAGCGTCAGGCGGCGTGCTACGCACCGACGATGCGCGCGCCGTCGCCCTAGGCCCCAGGCTACTCTATGCCGCCTATCCGCTGCACATTGGCGCATTCGGCGGCTCGCTCAGTTGGGCGGTACGCCTGCTCTACGTGCTACTGGGGCTGTCCCCAGCCGTCCTCTCGGTGACGGGTGCGCTGATCTGGTACCGGCGCTGGCGGAAGCAAAGCAGGCGCATCAGCCGATCGCGGCAGTAGGCTAGCCGCTGGCAGCACTACACCTTACGCCGCCTTCTTCAACTCGGTGGCTTCCTCGCCTGCATCGCTGTCACTTGCCGCCTTGCCGCCCACATACAGCGAGAGGCGCTTCTCGACAACCGACGGACTGTCGCCCCGGACGATGCCGATTACGCCGACGCGGATGATATTTCCGACGTTGGCGATGGCGGCGGCTTGGTTACCGGCGCGCGCGGCCATAGGAATAAAAAAGAGGTTGGCGAAGAGCGCGCCGTAGAACGTCGTGATCATCGCAACCGCCATACCTGCGCCGATGGCTGCCGGGTCGGATAGGTTCTGCATCATCTGGATCAGTCCGATGAGCGTTCCGATCATGCCGAACGAGGGCGCGAACGCCGCCGCGCTGCTGTACAAGCGCGACAGCATGAAATAATCGGCTTTCTGGTTATCGATGCGCTGCTCCATGAACGCGTCGATCTCTTTGGCGTCGGTCCCGTCGACGGCCATTTCTAATCCGAAGCGCGTCAACTCATCGTCGATCTCCGCCATTTTACGGTCGAGCGCCAACAACCCTTCGCGTCGGGCGACGCGCGAGAGTTCGGTAAACTCCTCGACGTATTTGGCACACTCCGGCTCCTTGAACGAGAAGATCTTGCCCGTCCCCTTGACCATCATCATGAACTCGTCCATGGTGTAGTTGGCGAGCAGCGCGGCTGCCGTCCCACCGAGTACGATGAGGATCGATGGGATGTCGAAAAACGTCGCAACGCCGTCGCCCGTGAGGATCGGGAAGTAGATCAGCGCGAGGCCGAGTACCAAGCCGATAATCAGAGTCTGTTTCATGTCGCGGCAGGTGGGGAAGGGACGGCCGGAAGCGGCGCGCGCGGTTGAGTGGGGCTAGGCGCGCAGAGGACGAGAGAGGAGTCGGCGTGGATCAGCCGAAGAGCGCGTCGATGTCATCAGCCGATGCTACTCCACCGTCGTCGGCGAAGCCTGCGGATGCTGGCCCAGAGTCGGACTTCTTCTGCTCGCTGGCCGCCGCGTTGGTCACGAAGGCGTCGGCGAAGGCATCCGGGTCGAACGGCTCGTCGTCCGGCGCGTCGTTCTCGAAGGAGTCGAAGCTGTCGGCGAAAGCGCTGGGATCGAAGGCAGCCTCTACGCTCTGGCCGTCACCCGACGGCTCGAAGTCGTAGCCGTCGCCGTAGCTCGCGGCGGGCGCGTCGAGGTCGAAACCGCTGGCGCCGTACGTGACGGCATTGAGCTTGGCTTCGTCTACTTCGGCCGTCAGGTCTTCGCCGTCGTTCGAGCGCTGGACGAGTTGATCGGCGATGTCCTGGTGGTTTCCATTGGGATCGAAGCGCGCCATCGGGTCGAACTGCGACTGTCCGTCTCGGATCTCCTGAAGCGTGTCGACCTGCTTCGACGCCATTCCCCCGCCCATGTCGGCAGTGACGCGCTCGCTGATCTCGCTCAGGCGCATCCGCACCGATTCGATCAGGTGATTGACCGACGCGATCTGCTGCGCCGTGATGTCCTGCACCTGGAGCGACATCATGATCTGGTTGAGATCCTTGCGGACGTTGTCCAGGCTCGCCTTCTGCTGCTCGCTCGTGTCCTCCCAGTTTGCGACGATGGTTTCACCTTCCTCTTTCCACTGCTTAAGCACATCGCGTACGGCGGG
>CAXBBB010000479.1:0-2918 GCA_963973615.1 uncultured Rhodothermales bacterium
CCGATCTCTTCGATGCGACCCTCCGGCTCGTCCGGGCCTCGGAGTCCCCGCGCGAGGCGGCCGTCCTCGCCCCGCTCGTCACGCGCGAGATCGTCTACCGGCTCCTCGTCGGTGACCAGGGCGACCGGCTCCGCCACATCGCCGTGCTCGGCGGGCAGGCCCACCGGATGACCGAGGCGATCCGCCGGCTCCACCGCCAGTTCGACCAGCAGGTCCGGATGGAGGAGCTGGCCTCGGACCTCGGGATGAGCGCGTCGACGTTCTACCAGCGGTTCCGGGACGTGACCGGGCTGACCCCGCTCCAGTTTCAGAAGGAGGTCCGGCTCCAGGAGGCCCGCCGGCTTCTGCTCGCCGGGGACGTCGACGCGGCGACGGTGGGGTACCGGGTCGGGTACAACGACCCGTCCCACTTCAGCCGCGACTACAAGCGGCAGTTCGGGGCGCCGCCGGTTCGCGACGTCGAGCGGCTCCAGGAGCCCGGGCGGGCAGAGGGGGCGGACACGACCTAACGCCACCTCTGGCCCCGCCTACCGTACAGGCCCGTTCCGTTGGTTGTCGGACCCCACTCATGCGATTTTGTACGAAGGCGCGATTGCTGCCCGCTGAAGCAGTTGCGCAGCGATCAGTTCCTACCTGTCACCTCTCGGGCATCCTACGCACCTCGCCGCTGGGGCCGACGTAGCTGTAGAGCGTCGAGCGGCTCACGCCGAGCGTCTCGCACAGCGCCCCCACATCGGTCGTGCGGTCGGCCAGCAGCAGCGACGCCTGGCGCACCTTGGCCCGCGTCATCTTAGCCGGGCGTCCTCCCTTGCGCCCGCGTGCCCGTGCGGCTGCCAGCCCAGCCATCGTGCGCTCCCGTATCAGCTCGCGCTCGAACTCGGCCAGCGCACCGAAGAGGTGAAAGACGAGCTGCCCACCCGCCGTGGTGGTGTCGACCGATTCGGCGAGCGAGCGGAAGCCGACGCCTCGCGCTCTTAGCTGCTCGACGTTAGATATAAGATCTTTGAGCGAGCGGCCGAGCCGGTCGAGTCGCCAGACGACGAGCACGTCGCCCTCGCGCGCGTAGTCCATCGCCTCGGCCAGAACGGGCCGATCACTGCGCGCGCCGGAGGCTCGCTCCTCGAAGACGCGATCGCATCCGGCGGCTTGGAGGGCGTCGAGCTGGAGGGCGAGGTCCTGGTCGGCCGTTGAGACGCGGGCGTATCCGATGAGCATGGGTGCGAGCAGTAAGTGTGCGGAAAGATAAAGACCGTGTCTTTATCGCACCTAGATTTCCGGACGGGTTTCCGAACACCTGAGGGTAGCGCCAGTGTGGTTTGGCAGCACGGACACGAAGCGACCGGAAAACGGTCGTTTTCTGAACAGCCACGCACGACGTGACCCGGTGCGGGAGTTCGCCAACAGTATCCGGTTCTTCTCGGAAATTGGGAGGGTGCTCTTATCGACGGGCACCTTGGTGGGATCATCCCACTGCCATGCATAGTAATCTCGTACGGACTATATATACCGTCTCCTATGCCTGGCACCCCGATCTACACCACTCGCCCCGACGCCAAGCGCCGCGTTGTGCTGCGCCCGTTTGGCGGAGTGCTCTACGACCAGTACCTGGTGCGGCACCGCGACGACGGCGTAATCGAACTGCGTCCCCAAGTGGCCGTCGACGTGGCATCGATCTCGAAGCGGACGCTGGGCGTGATCGAGCAGTCGATGGCGTCGCTGGCGCGCGGCGAGGCGTCGGCACCGGTCGACCTGGGCGAGACGTTTCCCGGCTTGGATGACGAGGCGGACGCGTGACGTTCGCTATTCGGATGGGCGTGCCGCACATGGCAGCATTCAACGACGCGATCACGGCCAAAGCGCGGGCAGGCACGCTCGGACGAGACGAGAAGCGGCTGTTCAAGCAGTGGCGCAAGGCGCTAGGGCTGCTGGCGCAGAACCCGCGGCACCCTGGGCTGCGCACGCATGAGATCGAGCCGCTGAGCAAGCGGTTCGGACAGAAGGTGTTTCAATCGTACCTGAATCAGGGCCGGGCGGCGGACCGGTTCTACTGGGTGTATGGGCCGGGTCAGGGCGAGATCACGGTCGTGGGATTGGAGCCACATCCCGAGGACCGCAAACGAGGTGGCTACGAGAAGGTAGCACTCTCGGAGCTATAGGCGGGACGGCAACCGTTTTGCCAACAGCGTGTTTAGATTGGCAAAACCCTCTGCTCTATGACTACCAAGATCGACAAGTTCGGCCGGATCCTGATACCTAAGCCCATGCGCCAGCGGATGGGCCTACTCCCCGGATCGCCCGTCTCGCTCGTCGAAGGCGATGGTGGGACGGTCCAGATCACCGCCGAGCACAGCGAGCCGCTGCTCGAAATGCAGGACGGGCTGTTGGTCTACACTGGGCCTATCGGAGAGATCGACCCTGTCGATGCGGTGCACCAAATCTATGAGGAACGGGCGGACCGACACTGGGGGCGCTCGTGAGCGTGCGCGCGCTGCTCGACACGTCGGCGCTGCTGCCGCTTCTCGTAAAGAGCCATCCGCATCACGAGGCTGCGCGAGCCTACCGGCAGTCGCTGGTGACGCGGCAGGGACAGATGCTCGTGGCGGCGCACGGACTAGCCGAAACGTACAGCGGATTGACGCGCCTTCCGGGACGCCTCGCGCCCAGCGATGCAGCGCGCATCATCGACCTGCTTCTCGCAAAAGTCGAGGTAGTAGCGCTCTCCGGCGATGAGTACGCGCAGGTGATCCAGCGGGCGGCAGTTCTGGGTCTGGTGAGTGGCGCTATCTACGACCTGCTTCACGTGCGCTCGGCCGAGGTGGGAGGCGCGGACGAGTTGGTGACGTTCAACGGGCGCGACTTTCGGCGCATGGAGCCGCATGGAGCCGCATGGAGCCGCATGGAGCCGCATGGAGCCGCAT
>CAXBBB010000480.1:0-2909 GCA_963973615.1 uncultured Rhodothermales bacterium
CCTGTTCGGTGACGCGCGCGACCGGCTGCTCATCGGCGGCACGATTGCCCAGCTCGCTCGCATCGACGAGGAGATGGAGGGTAAGCGGCTTGCGGTGACGACTGGGCAAGAGGTCGTGCTTTCACGCGTCGCGTCGGACTCCGGCATACACTACGCGCGGACGGGCGGCATCGTCGTGGCGGGCGGACTGGGCCGATACCGAACGTTCGTGCACCGGGACGGGCGCGGCAAACGAGCGAGGTGGTGATGCCGCATCACGCAATCGGAATAGCTACCGGCGGACTCGTCGCCCTCCCCGTTGCGGGGGCGGCAGCGGCTACGGCGGCCTACCAGGTCGGCGAGGTCTTGCGCTCCGTCGAGGGAGAGGGTGACCCGGACACGTGGGCGCTCAAGATCATCACCCTGCTCTGCGTGAGCGCGCTGGGGTGGCTGGGCAAAAAGCTGTACGAGTCGCCCCGCGCCGCCGAAGTCGACGCTTTGCGCAAGGAAGCCGACCGGCTAGAGGACCGTCTATCCGAGATGGAGACGCGGTGCCAGGATTTGCGCGACCGAGCCTACGCCGCCGAACGCCGCGCGGACATGGCGGAGCTCAGGAGTCAGATCGGCGGCGCAGGTATCGCCGATGGGGGAGGTGCCTGATGCTGACCTTCGACATCCTGCTCAACGTCGCCCTGCTCATCGCCGCATTGCTCGTGCCGCTGATCCTGTGGCGGGCGCGCAGGCGGGGCGCTCAGCGCTCGGCACGCATCGCGGACCTCACGGCCCCGCAGACCACCACCAACCCGTTCCCTCGCCATGAGCATCAGTGTCTCGCTCTCGCTTCTTCTCTACCTCATGCTGGGCGCGTATGCGGCTGCTCTGGGCTACCTGCATGCCGGAGTCGGTCGCAGGGGCGGCGGCGCGGTGCCGCTCACGCTCGGCCTCACGTTCCGGCTCGAAGGCGTCGAGATGATGCTGCTGGCCCTCGCGATCGGGGCGAGCCGCTTCGGTGGCTTCGACGCATTGGTACTACTGGCACTGGTGCGCCTGGTGACGCTGTCACGCCTGGTGGTGGGTCACGGCGTCTACCTCGCGATGAAGCAGCAGGGCGTGCCCGCAGGATCGGTGCTGCGCATCCGGGACCTGTGGCACTTCGCGCGTGCGGGATTCGAGTCGGCGACGTGGGCGGCGCGGATGCGGCTCAGACTGCTCGTGCTGCTGCTCTTCTTGCTCTGCCTGGCGGCCTACGTCGCTTCTGCCCTCGCGCTCTAACCCTGCTACCATGTCCCGATCACAACTGACACTCATCGTCATCGCCCTTGCCTTCGTGCTCGGGGCGCTGACGTGGGGCGGCGTCCAGCACCAGCGAGCCGCACAGTCGGAGCGCCGCGCACTCGATCACATTGCCAGGTCTGACATGCACCGAGAAGACGCCAAACGGGACTCTGCCCAAGCCGCATCGCTGCGTATTCGAGCGGAAGCGCTACAGGCCCGTCTCGACTCGACCGAAGCGCGCTCCGTTGCCGCCGCTGAGCGCTACGCCCTGCTGCTCCGAGACTACCGCTTCGCGCGGAGGGGAGCCGAGATGAGCGGCGAAGACCCGGCCGCGTCGCCTCGCGTGGGTTCGGCGTGCGACGCGGCCCTGGGCGCCTGCGACGAACTGGCCGCCGCTCTCGCCTCCCAGGTTGACGCTCAGCGCTCGTCGGCACTCATCGCGCAGTCAGAGGCGGACGCCTGGCGTTCGTCGTTTGTGGCGCGTTCTCGTGAGGCTGACGAGCTACGTGGGGCTGTGGAGGAGTACGAACGGGCGCTCCGGCTCTCTCGTCCTAGAGTCTGGGGTCTGAGCGCGGGTCTCGTGGGTGTTGGCGTTCGGGTGGGGGAGCGGGCCGTGCTTTCGGCGGGACCTCGCGTGACGCTGCGCTACCACGACGCGAGCCTGTCGGCGGCCTACCTCGTCAGGACCGACGGCACGCTGACGCCATCAGCGAGCGTGAGCGTGACCCTGTGGCGACTGTAAGCCTGAGTGTCACCGGTTGCTCTGGTAGTTTCGGTGTTGACAGTGGCAGTATGTGCGTTGTATACTCGGAATGCGGGGTAGAGCAGAGGTAGCTCGTTGGGCTCATCGGACGGGTATCCGTCCGTGCCGAAGGTTCGAATCCTTCTCCCGCAACCGCCCAGAATGCCGGTTCGAGTCCGGTCCGGCCATACGCTTTGAGGCCGGTAGCTTAATGGCAAAGCATGGGAGCCGTATGTCTACGGCCACGAAAAGACTGACACCCCGGAAAGACGGGGAAGCTCGCTATCGTAGCTCAGTCGGCAGAGCGGCAGTTTTCCAAACTGCGGGCCGTTGGTTCGAATCCAACCGGTAGCTCATACCCCCCCCGAGATAAAAATCAAGCCCGCCCCGGTTGCTAGTGCCGGGGCGGGCTTCTGCGTTTGGGGCAAAGAAAAGTGGGAAGAGTTGAAACCGTAGTACGTCAATGACGTACTACCCATAACACCGACCGAGTTATGACGCCCACCGACTACGCAGCCCGCCGAATGAGTCAACGAGGCGTGACTATGTCGCACGTCAGCGAAGCGCTAGCCAGCGAGGAATCGCGTGAGGTGCAGCCTGACGGACGCATCCGCATCTGGGGATGGTCGGAAGGCCACGGGCACTGCCTACGCGTCATCATCGAGGCAGACGGCGAAACGCTCGTCAACGCCTTCCCCGACGAGAAATGCACCAAACGAATCCAGAAAACGCAATGAGCGCTCCTCCCTTCCGAATCCAGTACCACCCCGAGAGCGACATGCTCGTTCTGCTCTTCGGCGACGAAGCATACGAGGCTGCCGGAGCCGTCGACACGGACGATCCAGACGTCGTGATTCACTACGACACCCACAAGCGCGTGCGCGAAATAGAAGTAGAGCACGCCTCTGACCGG
>CAXBBB010000481.1:0-2906 GCA_963973615.1 uncultured Rhodothermales bacterium
GATCAAGCCTACGACGGCGAGCAAGCACTCGAAGTCGTCGCGCGTCACAACAACGAGATCGATCTGATCCTGCTCGACATCATGATGCCGAATAAGGACGGATACGAAGTCGTCAAGCAACTGCGCAGCCGGGCCGAAACCGAGCACATTCCGGTCATCTTCCTCTCGGCCAAGACCGAAGAAGAGGATCAGGTCAAGGGCCTGATCATGGGTGCCGATACGTACCTCAACAAGCCCGTTCCGCCGAGCGTCGTACTCGCCAACGTCAAAGCCGTCCTGCGACGCTCGGGAATCGAAGAGAGCCGCATCCTCCAGGTCAGCAATCTGACGATCTACGAGGACGAATACCGCGCCTCGCTCGACCAGCGCGACCTGGGTCTGACACTGACCGAGTTCGAACTGCTCCGCTATCTCGTCCGGCATCCCCGCAAGGCGTTTACGCGTCAGCAGTTGCTCGAAACGATCTGGAAGGACGCCATGATGGTGACCGAGCGGACCGTCGACGCGCACATCAAGAACCTGCGCGAGAAATTGGGCGACTTCGCCAAGCACATCCAGACCGTTCGCGGTGTGGGCTACCGCTTTGTCGAAGACGAGGACGCGCAAGCAGCGTGACCCGGCGCTCAGCGCCGAACACCTAATGACTCGCCGTCCGATGCGTACGCTCGTCCCCACCAGAGCGTCGACGCAGACGTGGATGCTGCTCACGTTCGTGCTCTTCGTGGGCATGGCCGTGCTCGTCATCGCGCTCTACGTCGGGTTTTTCCTGCGTGATCGTACCAATAGCGCGCTGAACGAGACGCTCCGGGTGGAAGCCCAGCGCGTAGCTCGTGTACTCGATAGAGCAGGCTCGCAAGCCGAACGGGATCAACTCGTATCGGTGGCTGCGAGTCTGCATGGGCTCCACGGTACCATGTTCGGTACCGATGGGCAGATCGTTGCGCAGAGTGTCGACAGGGTGCCGAGCATGACACTCGATGAAGTGCACGATGCGGGCGGCGTCGTCCATCGCGAGGGCCCCGAAGGAGGTCGTTTCTATTACGTCGCCGTGCCGATGGAGTCAGGGGAGACCCTTCTGCTCGCTCAGCCAACGCCACGTCTGTATCGCCTCTCTGAGAGCCTGTTGATCGTGCTGCTCGTCGGGATGCTAGGCGCCTTTGTCATGGCGCTGATCGGCGCGTGGGTGGCAGCCCAGCAGGTAACGCGGCCCTTGCGACAAATCAGGGATCTGGCGCGGCGTATCGCTAAAGGCGATTACGCTGAGAAGATCGCCATTTCGTCGCGGGCGGCTGAGTTTCACGAGGTAGCCAACAGCCTCAATCAGATGTCCGGAAGCTTTCGAGCCAAGATCGACGAGTTGGAGAGCTTGGCTCGGCTGCAGAGCGAGTTCATCGGCAACGTATCGCACGAGGTCCGCAACCCGATCTTTGCGGTTGGCGGCTACCTGGAAGCGCTGGGATCGCCGACGTTGGGTGAGGAGCAACGCAAACGGTATTCGGACAAAGGGCTGGCCGCGCTCAACCGGTTGCAAAACCTGTTCAACGATCTGATCGAGATCGCTCGGCTCGAATACCGAGAGGATCTGCTGCGCACCACGTCGTTCGACCTCGCCGAACTCGTCCACGAAGTACGTGAGATGCTGCAACCCAAAGCCGACGAGAAGGGGCTGGGCCTCGAAATGAACAACCCACCCCTCTTCGTCACGGCAGATCGCAATCGGATGCGTCAAGTGATCGTCAACCTAGTCGAGAACGCCATCGCGTATTCGGACGAAGGGACGGTTCGGTGTCGCATTCGTCGCCACGGCGATAAGGTGCGCGTCGAGGTGGTCGACAATGGTCGTGGCATTCCCGAAGAGCACCAGAGTCGCATTTTTGAGCGCTTCTACCGGGTAGACCCCGACCGCTCGCGCAAGAGTGGGGGCACGGGGCTAGGGCTGAGCATCGTCAAGCAGATCATGTCTGCGCACGGCGAAACGATACGGCTCGACAGCACGCACGGAAGCGGCACACGTTTTAGTTTTGACCTGCCGTTAGCGGGCGATGCGGCCTCGGAAGGGCCAGATCCTGACCCGCGCGCGTGAGTGCAAGTTGGAGGTAGCTTGGCCAAGCCCGACGTTTGGCGATGCATCTCCCACCGTGTCATCCCGAGCTTCTCGAGGGATCTCCATGCTCTGCGATACACCAGTGGGACGGAGATCCTTCGACTTCGCTCAGTGATGACGTAGGGAAGAGATTCCGTTTTCCTCAGATCATACCGTTCTCCCATCGTGTCTTCCGTTCCTCACTTGCTCATCCGAGGCGCTCGCTTGCTATTGCCCGATGCGGTCGACTTTGAGCGTGCCGACGTACGTATCGCGTTTGGGCGGATCGCCGAGATTGGAGCGGATCTGCCCTCGCGCGATGGCGAAACGGCAGTCGAAGCCGAAGGCGCATTCGTTTCGCCGGGCTGGATGGATCTGATGGCCGATCTGGGCGAGCCGGGCTACGAACATCGCGAAACGATAGCGAGTGGCGCGGCAGCAGCAGCAGCGGGTGGCTACACCGCCCTGCTACTCGATCCCGGCACCGACCCTCCGTTGCACACGCGCGACGCCGTCGAGTACGTCCGGCTGCGTGCCGAGCGGGAAGTCGTCGATGTGCTGCCGGCGGGGTGCCTGACGAAAAAGCGTGAGGGCAGAGAACTGGCGGAAATGGCCGATCTGGTGCGAGGCGGCGCTGTTGCGTTCTCGGATGGAGACCATTTCCTGGCCGACGCTGGGCTAATGCGTAGGGCGCTCGAATACGCGCGGATGCTGGATAAGACGGTCGTCGTGCACCCCGAAGATCGTGGCTTGGCTGGGAGCGGGCTGATGCACGAAGGCGCGGCGTCGACGCGGGCAGGTGCATTGGGCATTCCCGCCGTGG
>CAXBBB010000482.1:0-2896 GCA_963973615.1 uncultured Rhodothermales bacterium
TGAGCAAACTCGTCAGATGCGATTAGCAGAGACGCATCGGCGTCGCGTGCGAGGTATTCCAGTTCGGAAGCTGAGAGGCGCCAGTTGAGCGGGACCATTGTCCAACCGGCTTTCTGGCAGGCACACAGCAGCACAACGTGAAAGGGCGTGTTGCGCGCCAGAATCGCCACACGGTCGCCGATCTGTACCCCGAACGAATTGCGGAGGTGATCCGCGAGTCCGCACGCCAATCGGTGTAGCTCTCCGTAAGACCACGTACGGCCGTCGGCGTAGGACTCCAACGCAATCCGCTCGGGATGGTAATGCGCCAGGCGCTCCAGCGTATCGGTGCGAGGGGGCAGCGTCATGGCTGAACGGCTGTCGGTACCGGCGCAGGGCGTGTGAGGACCAGCGCTACGCCTGCCACAAGGACTGACGTTGCCAGCGCGAATGTAGCTGGGACGGCGGGGTTATTCCAGTAGGGGCCGATCTGGCCGTAGTACATCCCGAAGTGGACGATGAGCGCCGAGAGCGCAGCCGCGCCCGCGCCCCAAGCAGGCATGCGGTCGGCGAAGATGCCGAATAGGATAGGAGCGAAGGTGGCCGAAAAAAGCGCATATACGCCGTTCTGGGCTAGGATCGCCACGCTCAGGTTGGGCGATTGGATCTGCTGCCACGACGCTAGCGCCAGCACGGGCACGAGCGCGACCATAAACAGTTTGCCGTAGCGCACCGCGCGGACCGACCGCTCCTCCTCGCTAAGAGAAGAGTGCCGCCGCGCCCACGCGCCGTAGATGTCGTTCGCAAAGATGGCCGATAGTGCTAGGAGCAGTCCTTCGAGCGTCGAGAATCCAGCGGCCACCAATCCCATCGCTACCAAGCCGCGCACGCCGGGCGAGAATACGTCGACCAGGTAGGTCGGAACGACGCGGTCCGGGGCGAGGTCGCCGGCGGGAAAGAGCAAGCGTGCGTAGAGCCCCACGACGAGCACACAGAAGAACACGATGAGCACCGCGAAGCCGGTCGCCAAATACGTGTTGACGTCGCGCTCGGTACGCAGGTAGAGCGCTTTGGAAATGATGTGTGGCTGCGTCACGACGGCCAAACCAATGACGAAGTTGGCGACGAACACCTCGAACGCGCTGCGAAACAGCGGACTTTTCGGGTTCACCGGAGCGGCCAACAGCGGGTCAATGGCGGCCAGCCGATCAAGAAAACCACCCAAGCCGTCCGAGAAGTACGCTATGCCCGATCCGATTAGCAATACGGCGACGATCAGCATGACTGCCGCCTGTACCGTGCTTGTGAGCGTGTGCGCACTCGCGCCACCGAGCATGATGTAGACGAGGGGCACCGCGATGGTAATCGCCATCGCAGCCCACTCGGGCAGGCCGAGTACGCTGGAGAGTACCAGCGTCAGCCCGACGACGATCAGAATCAGGAATGTGATCAGCAGTAGGCTGATGCCCGCGAACAGCGTCTTGAGTACCCAGCTTCCGTATCGGTCGCCGATCCACTGAGGAACGGTCAGGGCCGAGTAGCGGTCGCCGACACGACGGAACGCTTTGGACAGCACGGTCAGGCCGACCATGATGCCCAGCGGGGTGGCGATGGCGTAGCCCAGAAAGCCCGAGACGCCCGACAAATAGAGTAGCCCTGGATTGACGATGAACGTTGCTGCACTCGTCAGATTGGCAGCCAGCGACAGACCAACGAACAGCGGACTGACCTTTCGGTCGCCGACGGCAAAGTCCCCCAGCCCCTTCATACGCCGAATGCCCACGGTCGCGGCGGCGCCGATAATAGTCAAGTAGCCGACGAAGAACAGCCACGCGATGCCTACGTCGCTCATTGCGCTTGGGTATCGTAGCTCCAGCGCAGCGCCATCGCCGCCAGGGCCGCGCCACCGCCAGAAGCGACTAAAAAGAGCGAATCGCCTCGCTGGAGCAGGCCTTTGTCTGCGGCATCGGCGAGCGCCATCGGCACGCAGGCGCTCCCCGTGTAGCCGTAGCGCTCCATCACGTTGTGGGCGTGTTCGTGGGGCAGGTCAAGCTCGTCCAGTGCCTCATGGATGCTTTCGAGATTGATCTGGGTAAAGAAGAACCGGTCGACCTGGTCGGGGGCGATGCCGGTGCGTTCGGAGAGCAATTGGACCAGCGCGCTCCAGTTCTCGCGGTTGAACGTGGAAGGAAACTTCTGTCTGAACTGGAGCAAATGCTCCTGATTGGCGACCGCTTCGGCATCGGCGGGACGTGCGGCACCGCCGACATAGATGCCCATGTGCTCGGCGAACTCACCCTGCGTTTCCAGCTTGCTCGTCAGGATGCCTCCCTCGTCGTCTCCTGGCTCGACGATGACTACGCCTGCGCCATCAGCGAACAGCGTCGCCGTGTTGCGGTGGCGATAGTCGATGAACCGGCTCATCAGGTAAGCGCCGGCGACGAGTACCACGCGGTAGCGCTCGGGCTCGGACTCGACGTATCGCCGCGCCACGTCGAGTGCCGTCACGAAGCCGGCGCAGGCCGTGTTCAGGTCGAACGATCCGGCTTTGGAGGCACCTAGTTTGTGCTGCACGATGGCAGCAGTCGAGGGCGAGAGGTAGTCCGGAGTGTCCGTCGCGACGATGATCAGGTCGACCTGATCGGCGGTTTTGCCTGATCGATCCAGTGCCACACGAGCGGCCTCTACGACCAAGTCGCTTGTGGCCTGATCGGCGGCGGCGTAGCGCCGCTCTCGGATGCCTCGGCGCGTGCGCAGAAAGGTGTCCACGTCCTGCTCATACATCCGGTCGAAGTACGCGTTGTCGATGACGCGCTCGGGTGCGTAGAGGCCCGTTCCGGTGAGGTGTGCGTGCGCCATGTCTAGAGCGTGAGGCCGCCGTCCACGTTCAGGACCGCGCCGGTGATAAAGGCCGCGT
>CAXBBB010000483.1:0-2893 GCA_963973615.1 uncultured Rhodothermales bacterium
CCAGCTGGGGAGAAACTGTGGCACTACGACCTGCCCGACGAAAACGGCGGAGGCCAATCGACGGAACACTGGCGGGTCCGCAGCGGAAACGACCAACTGGTCTCGTTGCTGCCCGCCGGAAACGAGCAGGTCTACGTCGCCTATCCCTACCGTGTACCTCCCGGAGGCGTTCGTGGCGATCGTGTCGGCGTGCTGCTGCTCGACCCGGCGCGCTCCACGTCTATCGAATCGACTTCCGAAGTCACGCGCCTCTCGCTGAGCGTTCCCGCTCCAAACCCAGCGTCTCAGTCTGCCGTCGTGCACTTCGATTTGGAGACCTCGGCACACGTCACGCTGACGGCGTACGACCTGCTCGGTCGACGTGTGGCGTTGCTCGCCGATGAGACGCTGGCTTCGGGACCGCACGCCCACACGCTCGACACGTCGGCGCTTGCACCGGGCGCTTACGTGCTGCGACTCAGCGATGGCGCGTCGTCCCACACGCAGATGCTCACCGTCGCACGGTAAGCCTACGGACGCAACATCGTGGCAGGGCGGTTCGTCAGATGATGAACCGACCTTTTTTAGTCGCATGCCCGACATCGTCTACACCTTCCCCATCATCAGCCTCGGCAACCGCATATCGGTCACCGACGGCGAGGGCAACGCGCTCTATCACGTCAAGCAGAAACTGTTCAAACTGCGCGAGTCGATCCAGGTCGAGTCGGCCACCGGCGGCCCCTCGTTTCAGATCGACGCCGACCGGATGATCGACTTTTCAGCGTCCTACACGATCACGACGGACAGCGGCCAGACGCTCGGCAGCGTGCGCAGGCGCGGGATGCGCTCGCTGTGGAAGGCGCACTACGAGATTTACGCAGGTGACGTGCTACTCGCCACATTGAGCGAGACCAACCCGATGGCGAAAGTCGCCGACGGTTTGCTGGGCGGTGTGCCGGTCCTGGGCATGCTGACTGGCTACCTCTTTCACCCCGCGTATGCCGCCGTTCGTCCCGATGGCGACGAGATGATGCGCGTCACGAAGCAGCCTGCTCTACTCGAAGGCCGCTTCGTCGGGACCGAGCGCGACGACATGAACCCCGCCGAGCGGACGATGCTCCACATGGGGGTGCTGACGATGCTGCTGATGGAACGCGCGCGTGGTTGACGCAAGACAGAGGCGCTATCTTATCGGCGTAACCCGAACACCGCGCTGATAGTCCACCGCTACGCCCTCTCCTGCTAGCCGATCGCAATGCTCCAAGAGCAAAGCCGCCTCTTTCAGCGCATTTTCCTGTTCACCGACTTCGCGCTCGTCGCGCTGGCGTGGCTACTCGCGTACGCGACACGATTCGAGCTCTTCCCCTCGCTAGCCGAGCACCTGCCGAACGTCCCCCACCTGACGCCGCCCGAGTATCGGCCGCTGAGCGCGTATCTGTGGCTGCTGCCCTGGGCGATGCTAGCGTCGAGTCTGGTGTTCTGGCTATCGGGCTTGTATGCTCAGGAGCGGGCCATTCGGTTTTTGCGGCTGGCCTATAGCGCGCTCAAAGCGAGCGTACTGGCGCTCGTCGGCGTGGCGGCGCTAGTCGCGTTTTACCGGGAGTTCTCGGTCTCGCGGCTGTTCTTGATGCTGTTCGCCGTCTACCTCGCGCTCTTTCTTACCGGCGCGCGCCTCGTGATCTATTACTGGATGAAGCGGATGCGAGCGAAAGGCAAGTATCGGCGGCGTGTGCTGATCGTCGGCGCCGGAAAGGTGGGGCACCACCTGGCGCGCGCGTTCCGGGCGTATCCGTGGATGGGGTTCGAAGTGGTTGGCTTCCTGGACGACACCAAAACCGGAGAGGATATTCTGGGTACGACCGACCAAGCCGCGGAAGTCGTTGACCGGATGGAGACCGAGGGCAGGCCAGTCCGCTACGTCTACATCGCGCTTCCGCTGCGCGCGGCAACCGTCATCGAACGCGTCACAAGCGACATGAGCGAGCGTCTGGCTCATGTCTGCCTCGCTCCCGACTTGCTCGGATTTACGGCGCTCAATGCCCGCGTCTCCGACATCGACGGCATGCCGATCATCCACCTGATCGACGAGGTTCCGCTGCGCCTGACGTGGGTCGCCAAACGCATCGTCGACATCGGATTCAGCGCTGCTGTCCTGCTGCTCGGTTCGCCTCTCCTACTCGCCATCGCCTTCGCCGTCAAGCTGACCTCGCCCGGACCGGTGTTCTATCGCCAAGAGCGCGTCAGTCTAAATGGGCGACGTTTCGGCATGCTGAAGTTTCGGTCGATGCGAACCGATCAGGCGGGTGACGTGAACCTGCTCACTCAGGCCAATGACCCCCGCGTGACCTCAGTCGGCCGCTTCATCCGCCGGACGAGCTTGGACGAGCTGCCGCAGTTCTGGAACGTGCTCATCGGCGACATGTCGGTCGTTGGCCCTCGCCCTGAACGGACCTGGGTGGTCGAGGAGATGCGCTCGCAGATCCCGCGCTACATCCTCAAACACAAAGTCCCGGCGGGCATTACGGGCTGGGCGCAAATCCACGGCTGGCGGGGCGACACCAGCCTGGAGAAGCGCATCGAATACGACCTGTGGTACATCCAGCACTGGAGCCTCAAACTCGACATCAAGATCATGGTGATGACGGTGTGGAAAGGGCTGGTCGCGCGCAACGCGTATTGAGCCGGTCCTCGCTCCACGTCGCCGGATTGGCCGCGACGTATCGGCGGATATAGTCTAACGCCCTCCCATTGCGGATCACGTGATCGTGGAATCGCGGTTGCCATCCGAACGATGGCCTGATGTGTCGCGCGGCGCGGGTGACGGCGGCCTTGTACGTTCGCACAATGGTCGGCAGCGAACTAGCCGCTGGCGACATCTCCGACATCTGACCTCGCCGCCGTAGCGCCGTTATAT
>CAXBBB010000484.1:0-2890 GCA_963973615.1 uncultured Rhodothermales bacterium
GGCGGGTGAGACGGTCGCCCTCGTCACCGACGCAGGAAGTCCGGGCATCTCGGATCCCGGCTTCTATCTCGTCCGGGCGGCTATCGAGGCGAATGTCGAAGTCGTCGCGCTGCCGGGGCCGACGGCATTCGTGCCTGCGCTGACGGCGTCGGGGCTGCCGTGCGAGCGGTTCGTATTCGAGGGCTTTCTACCCCAGAAAAAGGGACGGCAAACGCGCGTCCGCGAACTGGCCGATGAGGCCCGCACGCTCGTGCTCTACGAAAGCCCGCACCGCCTCGTCCGCTCACTCGCGCAACTGGCCGACGAGTGGGGCGCAGATCGCCCGGCCGCCGTCTGCCGGGAGATCACCAAGAAGTTCGAGGAGGTGCGGCGAGGCACGCTGGCGGATCTGCACGCGCACTATGCCGCTCAGACCAAAGTGCGCGGAGAGATCGTGCTCGTCGTCGCCGGGACGGGGTACGTGCCCGAAGGCGTGTTTGCGGTCGACGGAGAGGGCGAGGAGGCGTAATCCGCAGGTGGATCGGGGCGGCGGTATTGGGGTTCGCGTGTTCTCATCTATGACTTCCGATTTCATGACCGACGCTCCTGCTTTCGTCCATCCGCCTGCTGTTTTGACCGAGGCCGAAAAATCTATCCAGGCGATCCTGTCCAGTCCGGGCATACACGTCGTCCACTTCTGGGCGCCGTGGTGCGGCAACTCGGTCGACGAGCTTCCCCGATGGCGCGCGCTGCTAGGCGAGGATCGCCCCGAGGCGACGGTTGCGTTCGTGACGGTCTGGAATAACGGACACAGCGGTCGCGAGATGATGGACGACAACGGTATTCCCTCCGACGTAGTCGAAATCACCCAGACGGATCGCGGCCCTTCGAGCATCAAAGAGTTGCGGAGGAAGGAGTTTTTGGGCCTGCCGATGACCTGGATCCCGTCGACGTGGATCTTCCGAGGCGACACGCTCGCCTACGCGATCAACTACGGCGAAGCGTCCGAAGCCATGCTCCGCACCCTGATCGCCGACACGGAGCGTGGCTGGTGACTCAGGAGCTTGCGCGGTCGACGTTGCGGGCGCTGTAGGCCATCACCGCCCACAAGACGACCCACGCGCCTGCGATCGGGTACCATGCCGGACCACCGAAGAGCATCACGACCAACGTCGCCGCGTAGAGCACGTGGTTGAGCCATTCGGGAGGCGCGTCGGCAGGACGGGCGAAACGGACGCCTGAAGCCAAGGCGACGCCCTTGAGCACGATCATCAGGACGGCATAGATGCCAACGGCCCACAGCGCCCACCGCTGCCCGCTCCACACGGCGAAAGCGGTGAATGCGAGAACGAGCAGGTCGACGACAAGATGGCGAAGCATGGGTGCAGAGTTGGGAGGAGCAAGGTAGCACTCTCAGTTTGCCGGGCGGCGGCTCACCCAAACGGGTCGTCGTCCAGCACGAACGCAGCGGCTTGCCTGGGCATCCATCGCCACCGGATGATCAGATCGGCGGGCGCACATGGATCGGGCGCATCGGTCAGGCCCAACGTCCAGCCCAACCAGCCGACGACGTGCTCGGCCGATACCCCACGCTCTCGAAGCGCCGCCAGCGTCCATCCACCCTCGCGCTTGGAGACCTTTTCGCCGTCGGGTGCGAGAATCAGCCCCAGGTGGGCGAACGTCGGCGGGGGGCTTCTGAGTGCTGCCATCAACGCGATCTGCCGCGCGGTCGAGTCGAGCAGGTCGGCGCCTCGGACGACTTCGCTGATCTGCATCGCCAAATCGTCGACGACGACGGCGAGTTGGTACGCGTAGACTCCGTCGCGGCGTTTGAGCACGAAGTCGCCGACGTGAGATGCCGTGTCCTCGCAGACGCGTCCTTGCGCCGGATCGTCAAAGCACACGTCGCCCTCGTCTACCTGGAAGCGCAGCGCGGCATCGGTCGGTGGCGTATCGAACCAGTTGGGCCCGAGATTGGAGGGACGCCACCTGCGCGGATAGGCAGGCAACCCCGACGCACCGTGGGGGGCGCTCGCTAGTTCGCGGAGGTCTTTGCGCGAGCGTCGGCAGGGAAACAGGCGGCCGGACTGCGCCAGGCGAGCCAGAGCCGCTTCGTAAAGATCGCCGCGCTGCGACTGGAAGTAGGGCGCATGCGGTCCGAGTTCCGCTCCGCCCGGCTGCGGCCCCTCGTCCCAGTCCAGACCGAGCCATGCCATATCGCGCATCTGCTCCTCTGCCGCGCCAGCGACGACGCGCGGTCCGTCGAGGTCTTCGACGCGCCAGATGAACGCGCCGTGTTGGCTTCGCACGCTCAGCCACGCCGCCAGAGCGGTGCGTGCGTTGCCCAAGTGGATCGGGCCGGTCGGCGAGGGAGCGTAGCGTCCGCGAACGGTCACGGGAAAAGTCGAAGGGTATCGCGACTGTCGTCTGTGAAAACCGGCGGCGACGGTCGAGCCGCGCGGAGCATCCGTTACCTTCTAAGGCTGCCCCTTGCTCCCCACCCGATGCCTCAGACCCACCAACGCCGCTCGAACCGCACGCACCAGACGCAGTCGCTCGGCGCCGTCCTCGATCAACTGCTCGATAGGACCAAAATGAGGGGGAAAATCGACGGCGTGCGCGTGGTCGAGGCCTGGGCCGAACTCGCGGGACCTGCCATCTGCGCTCGGACGCACAGCGCCAAACTCCAGTCCGACATACTTCACGTGCGGATGCAAACGGCCGAGTGGCGCCATGCACTCCACATGGAACGCAGCGGCTGGCGCGACCGACTCAACGCGCACCTGGGCGAGTCCGTCGTGCGTGAAATCGTGTTTCGATGACGGCTGGTCGCTCTGCCTTGCGCCTCGTGCTGCTCGCGATCATCGCCTGCACGCCCTCAGCCACTTTATCGGGGTGTGCCATCAGGCAG
>CAXBBB010000485.1:0-2882 GCA_963973615.1 uncultured Rhodothermales bacterium
GGCCTAAAAGATTATATCAAGTGGGTGCAGATGGAGGATGAGGATACCGCGCGTCCGTACACGAGTCGGTACATCGGGTCGTTTGTGTCGGACTTCCACCGCAACCTGATCAAAGGGGGCATCTACATCTATCCGGCCAACACGCGTTCGCCCAACGGCAAACTGCGGCTGATGTACGAGGCCAACCCAATGGCGATGATCGTCGAACAGGCGGGTGGATTGGCGCTGACAGGCGATGGGCGCATTTTAGATGTAGTGCCCCAGGCACTCCACGAACGTGTGCCTGTCTACATCGGAAGTAAGGGGATGGTCGAGCGCGCGATGCGCTTTCTCAACGGTGAGGAAGGCGCGGGCGACTAACCGATCGCGGCTTCTCGTCTCGGATGCAGAAGGCGGCCAGGCTTCGGTTTGGTCGCCTTTCTGTTTTCCGCAGCGCCGGATCGAACGAATTCACAAACTGAATTTCCTCTGTAAATAAGGTTGCGTAAGCGATAGGCTGGCAGGGTGTGATCTATTTCGCTTGCAGGTGATGTGATTCTAAAGGCAAAGCGCTTTTCGTCAAGAAGCTCATCTTTGGAGAGGGGTTGCACAGAGGCAAAGCGCACCTCCATCTTTTCGTTGTTCACACGCACTTCGCATGTCCGCCACGCTCCACACCCTGACCGGAATCTTCCGGAATGAGACGCCGCCTTCCGCGGTCGTCCTCGTGGTGCTTCTCGTCCTCGTCCTTACCTGACGAGCTGGTCGACCTGTAGCATCTAAAAGCGAACGAGGTTGACCACAACCTCAACCGCCCGATGCTCCCTCGACCGACAGCCGACGCTCCCGCTCGCCGCAGCGATACCGTCACCAAAGGCTTTACCAAAGCGCCGCACCGCAGCCTGCTTAGGGCGACCGGCGCGATCAAACGCGAGTCGGATTTCGAGCGCCCCTTCATTGGCGTTTGCAACTCGTACATCGACCTGATCCCAGGTCACGTCCACCTGCAGGACTTTGGCAAGGTCGTCAAGGAGGGGGTTCGGGATGCGGGCGGCGTGCCGTTCGAGTTCAACACCATCGGTGTCGACGATGGCATTGCGATGGGACATCTCGGGATGCGCTACTCGCTGCCGTCGCGCGAGATCATCGCCGACGCCGTCGAAACGGTCGTCAATGCGCATTGCCTGGACGGGCTGGTCTGCATTCCCAACTGCGACAAAATCGTGCCCGGCATGCTGATGGGGGCGCTGCGATGCAACGTACCGGTCGTCTTCGTCAGTGGGGGACCGATGAAAGCCGGAGTCTTGCCTGATGGACGTAAGATCGACCTCGTGAGCGTGTTTGAGGGGGTGTCGAAGTTCGCCAAGGGCAGCATCGACGAGGGCGAACTGTTCGACTTGGAAGCCCACGGCTGCCCGACGTGCGGTTCGTGCGCAGGCATGTTTACGGCCAACTCGATGAACTGCTTGATGGAAGCGCTGGGGCTGGCGCTGCCGGGAAACGGCTCCATCCTGGCTATCGACCCCAAGCGCCATGAGTTGGCGCGCGAGGCGGCGGGTGCTGCTGTTCGCATGGTCGAACGAGGACTATCGGCGCGCGACATCGTGACACTCGACGCATTCGACGATGCGTTTGCGCTCGATATGGCGATGGGCGGATCGACCAACACGATTCTGCACCTGCTCGCCGCCGCACGCGAAGCGGGTATCGACTACCCGCTGTCACGCGTCGCGGAGATCAGCAAGCGGACGCCCTACTTGTGCAAGCTCTCGCCCGCCACTCCAGACGTCCACATGGAAGACCTCAACCGTGTCGGGGGCGTCCCGGCGATCCTCGCCGAACTCGACCGAGCGGGTTTGATCCACGCAAATCGTCCGACGGCGCACTCGACGCTCGCCCAGACGCTGGCGATGGCTGCCGATGTGGATGGAACGGTCGTGCGCCCGGTCACTAACCCGTTTCGCACGTCAGGTGGGCTATCGGTTCTGAGTGGAAACGTCGCGCCCGGAGCCGCTGTCGTCAAAACCGGAGCCGTCGACCCGTCGATGCTGACGTTCAGCGGTCCGGCGCGGATCTACCACTCCCAGGAGGACGCGACCGACGCGATTCTGGGCGGCGATGTCGTGCCGGGCGATGTCGTCGTAATTCGGTACGAAGGGCCACGCGGAGGTCCTGGCATGCCCGAGATGCTCGCTCCAACGTCGGCTCTGGCAGGGCAGGGGCTGGACACGTCGGTTGCGATGATCACGGATGGCCGTTTCTCAGGCGCTACTCGCGGTCTGAGCATCGGTCACGTCTCACCCGAAGCCGCGTCGGGTGGCCCCATTGCCGCCATCGAGTCGGGTGACATTCTTGCCATCGACATCGAAGCCGGATCGCTCACGCTCGAAGTCGCTCAGGACGAAATCGATCGCCGACTCGCCGCGCTGCCGACCTGGACGCCGGACATCGCGACGGGCTACCTGGGCCGCTACGCCTACTTCGTCACGTTGGCTAGTGAGGGTGCCGTGCTCCGACTGCCGGGGCAGCCGATAGCGGCGCCTGCGGTCTCCGTGGCGGTCCCTGAGCGCGAACCTACCGTCGCCTGACCTACCGCTCTTCTATCTCCGCCACACCGCGTAAGGGCGATTCATGAATCGCCCTTACCTCAGAGCCTGACCTCTCGCCTCCACAACTACCCGCCCTGCTCATGACTGAAACGCTGACCGCTGTCGACACGCTCACGGGCGCCGAGATCTTCGTCCGCTCGCTCGAAGCCGAGGGGGTGCGCTTCGTGTTCGGCTATCCCGGTGGCGCCGTCATCGGCATCTACGACGCAATGGCGCGGCTGGAGCCGACGTTCGAGCACGTGCTGGTGCGCCACGAGCAGGGCGGTACGCACATGGCCGAGGGGGATGCCAAGG
>CAXBBB010000486.1:0-2877 GCA_963973615.1 uncultured Rhodothermales bacterium
AGCGGCGACGACTTCCGCGAGGGGCTGACGGGTGTCCTTTCGGTCAAGGTGCAGGAGCCGCAGTTCGAAGGGCAAACCAAGACCAAGCTCGGCAACTCGGACGTGCAGGGCATCGTCGAAAGCCTCGTGGGACAGAAGCTGGGCGAGTGGCTCGAAGATCACCCCAAAGAAGCCAAGCGCATCGTCGAGAAGGTCACGCTGGCTGCCCAGGCACGTGCCGCAGCCCGTCGCGCCCGGGAGTTGGTGCAGCGCAAAAACGTCTTCTCGGGTGGTGGACTCCCCGGCAAGCTCGCCGACTGCGCCAGCAAAGACGCGTCGATCAGCGAGCTCTACCTGGTAGAGGGTGACTCGGCCGGCGGAAGCGCCAAACAAGCGCGCGACCGGCACTTCCAGGCTATTCTCCCGCTGCGAGGCAAGATCCTCAACGTCGAAAAAGCCCGCCTCGACCGCGTGCTCGACAACGAAGAGATCCGCAACATCGTGACCGCACTGGGCACGGGACTCGCCACGACCGAGAGCGAGTTCAGCATAGAAAAGCTTCGCTACCACCACATCGTCATCATGACGGACGCTGACGTCGACGGTGCGCACATCCGGACGCTGCTGCTGACGTTCCTCTACCGCCACCTGCGTCCGCTCGTGGAGCAGGGCTACGTCTACATCGGCCTGCCGCCGCTCTACAAAGTCAAGAAGGGTAAGACCGAGCGCTACGCGTGGACCGAAGACGAGATGCAGAAGTTCGTCGAAGAGATGGGCGGAGGCGGACGTAAAGTTGGCATCCAGCGCTACAAAGGACTGGGCGAAATGAACCCGGATCAACTCTGGGAGACCACGATGGACCCCGAACGCCGCATCCTGCAGCGCGTCACCATCGACGACGCCGCAACCGCCGACCGCACGTTCTCGACCCTGATGGGCGACGCCGTCGAGCCGCGCCGCCAGTTCATCGAGCGCAACGCCCGCTACGCCACCATCGACGTATAACTCGTAGATTTTGGTCGGCTCTCAAACATGACGCGTCTCCAACACGCGTCATGTTTCTACTTTTCACCCGATGATCGCTGATTTCGCTCCCGACGTATCGCTCGTCGTTCCGGTCTTCGAGGAGGTCGAGAGCCTGCCCGAACTGGCAGATCGTATCCGAACCGCGTGTGACGGTGCCGGGCTGACGTTCGAGGCGTGGCTGATCGACGACGGTAGCCGCGACGGGTCGTGGACGGCGATTCAGTCTATCGCGGAGTCTGACGAGCGGTTCAACGGCATTCGATTTCGGCGCAACTACGGCAAGAGCGCGGCGCTGGCTATCGGTTTTGAGCGGGCGAATGGGCGCGTCGTCGTGACGCTCGACGCCGATTTGCAGGACGACCCGGACGAGATTCCCCAACTCGTCGCGATGGTCGACGGGGAGAGGGGAGAAGTGGGTTATGACTTGGTGTCCGGGTGGAAGCGAACGCGGCACGATCCGTTGGGCAAAACGCTGCCGTCGCGTTTCTTCAACGCCGTTACGCGCCACTTCTCGGGCATCAAGCTGCACGATTTCAACTGCGGACTCAAGGCGTACAAGTGCGAGGTTGTCAAGAGCGTTCGCGTGTACGGCGAGTTGCATCGCTACATCCCGCTGCTCGCTAAATGGGAAGGCTACGACCGCATCGCCGAGAAGGAGGTGCAGCATCATGCGCGCAAGTACGGCCGTACCAAGTTCGGATTCGAGCGCTTTATCCGGGGCTTCCTCGACCTGCTGACCGTCACGTTCCTGACGCGCTACGCCGCACGCCCGATGCACTTCTTCGGCGGATTGGGGTCGCTCGCTTTTCTGGGTGGCTTCGTCCTCGCGCTCTGGATCTCGTTCGACAAACTCGTGCTCGGCCACCCCATCGGCGACCGTCCGCTGCTGCTGCTCGCCATCACGCTCGTCATCGTCGGCGTCCAACTGTTCACGACTGGACTGATCGGCGAGATGTTCGCCAAGCCACGTCTCGAACGAACAGCTAGCTATGACTTGCGGGAGGAGACGAGCGCTAACACAGTCGAGGCGGCGTAGCGGTTGGTATCTTGGCGGGCCACTTTCTTTGCTGCCCGTGTCCCGTCCTTCTGTTGTTCTCGTTGGTCCCGCGTATCCCTATCGCGGCGGCATCGCCCACTTTCAGAACCGGCTGAGCCAGGCGTTGGCCGAGCGCGCCGAGACGCACGTCGTCACGTTTTCGCGGCAGTATCCCGAGCGTCTGTTTCCGGGCGAGAGCCAGTTCGAGGACGATCCGCGCTGGGCCGACCGCCTGCCGCATAGTCCGCACCGGATGCTCGATTCCATTGACCCGCGCACGTGGATCAAAACCGGGCAGTGGATTGCCGAGCAGCGGCCCGACAGCGTCGTCCTGAGCCACTGGCTACCGTTCTTCGTGCCCGCCTACCTCGGGCTGTTGTGGGCGATGCGGCGTCGGTGCAAGCAGATCGGAGCCGACGTGCCGCGCGTGTCGCTCTTTCTGCACAACGTCTATCCGCACAAAGCCTTTCCGCTCACCAAGCCGCTGATGCGCACGCTGACGAGCCAGGCCGACGCCTATTTCACGCTGTCGAGCCACGTCGCTGACGACCTGCGCGGACTGCGTCCCCAAGCCGACGTGCTCGAAACCTTCCACCCGGTCTACGACATCTTCGAGCCTGCGATTCCGACTCAGCAGGCGCGCGAGGAACTGGGGATTCCGGACCGTCCGACGCTGCTCTTTTTTGGACTGATTCGTCCGTACAAAGGGCTGGATATTCTGCTTGACGCCATGCCGCGCGTCCACAAGGAGACGGGCGCTCAACTGATCGTCGCGGGCGAGTTCTACGACAACAAGGACGAACTGATGGCTCAGGCGCAGCGGCTCGGTTTGCTCG
>CAXBBB010000487.1:0-2874 GCA_963973615.1 uncultured Rhodothermales bacterium
GGGCAGATGAATACGATTCTGGAAGCCCTCTACGACGCCGAGCCGAGCGAGGGCGAGTCCGACATCGAAGCGCTCTATTACCACGTTCGGCGGACAGTCAAGCGTCGGTCCCTGCTCCTCGTGTTTTCCAACTTCGAAACGCGCTCGGCTCTGCGCCGTCAGCGAAACGCATTGGTCGCGATGGCTCGGCAGCACGTCGTCCTCTGCGTGTTCTTCCGAAATCCCCTGCTGCGGGACGTTGGTGCTCAACAGGAGGGACTGGATCGCGTCTATGCCCAAACCATCGCTGCGCACGTGGCGATGGAGAAGGAGCAAATGGCAAGCGAACTGCGCCGAGCCGGAGTCGGCACACTGCTGACTGCCCCCGAGCACCTCTCCGCCGACGTGCTCAATGCGTATCTAACGCTCAAAGCGTCGGGGCGAATCTGATCAGTAGAGGAAGCCGCACCCGGTCTTCAACAAGGACAGACAGGTGCGGTCCTTGATCGCAGAGGCGCCCGCGCGTTACCTTTGGAGATGCAGACGCCGCTCCCCCGGCCGCGTCGTTCGGCTCACCCACCTCGCTGCTTTGCTCGGTCCCTTTACGTTTTTCGTCTTCGCCGTCGTCGCTATTGCGGCGGCGCTGGGAATGCTGCTCTCGCGCAACCCGATCCACAGTGCGCTCTGGCTGATCGCCAACCTGTTTTGCGTCGCTGGGCTCTATGTGACGCTCAACGCGCAGTTCATGGGCGTCATCCAGGTACTCGTCTACGCAGGGGCCATCATGGTGCTGTTCCTGTTCGTGATCATGCTGCTCAACCTGGCCGAACTGCCCAAGCCGAGTGAGATCAACTGGAAGGCCGCGCTCGCCTTTGTTGCCGGGACGCTGTTCATTTCGCTCCTGGCGTTTCTGCTCGCCGACGGCATGGACGCACTGCCAGTCCAGACCATTGGCGCCGAATCCTACTTGACCGGTCTCCCGCGTACGATCGCGTTTGACATGTTCACGCGCTACGTCATCCCCGTCCAGGTGACGGGCATCCTGCTGCTGGTCGCGACCATCGGCGCCGTCATGCTCGCCAAAAAGCGCCCCATCTGATGGAAGTCGAAGTCACTCTCAACTGGTACCTGTCGCTCAGTGCTGTCCTGTTCACGCTCGGCGTGCTGGGTGTGATGCTGCGTCGCAACGCCATCATCATCCTGATGTCGGTCGAGTTGATGCTCAACTCGGTCAATCTTACGCTCGTCGCGTTTTCCCAGGCTATGGGAGACGTGTCGGGGCAGGTGCTTGTGTTCTTCGTGATGTCGGTCGCGGCGGCAGAGGCTGCTATCGGCCTAGCCATCGTGATCGCAATCTTCCGTAACAAGTTGACGGTCGACGTGTCCGAGATAAATCTCTTCAAGTACTAGGACAGACAACGTCCTCGCTCGTCCTCTTTCTCCACCAAGCGGCCTTAGCCGTCCAACCCCCTGCGCATGGATCACGCCCTCTCGGTCCGTCTGATTCTGCTGTTACCGCTCGCCGGCGCCCTGATTAACGGGATGCTGGGGCTGTTTGTCCCGTCGTGGCGTTCCAAGGAGGGCGTCATTGGCGCGATTGGGACGGCGTGCGTGGCGATTCCGTTTTTGCTGGCGATTGTGCTGTTTCTGGCCGTCGGTAACGCGGATCACGAGATCGTCGTTCGCTACTTCACGTGGCTCAAAGCGGGGGATTTGACCGTCGACTTCGCCTACCGCGTCGACGAGTTGTCGATCTTGATGACGCTGATCATCACGGGAGTCGGCGCGCTGATCCACGTCTACTCGGCGGGGTATATGAAGGGCGACAGCGGATATTGGCGGTTCTTCGCCTACCTCAACCTGTTCATCTTCGCGATGCTCAACCTGGTGTTGGGCGACAACTTGCCGGTTCTCTTCCTCGGCTGGGAGGGCGTGGGTCTGTGCTCCTACCTGCTGATCGGGTTCTGGTACACCGATCTCAACAACAGCGCTGCTGCTAACAAAGCGTTCATTGTCAACCGCGTCGGCGATTTCGCCTTCCTCTTGGCGATGTTCATCATTTTCGACAACCTGCGCACGCTCGACTTCGGACCGATTATCGAATTCGCTCGCGGCCAGTCGGTTGAAACGGCTCCGGCGTGGGTCAACTGGGTCGTCCTGCTCATGTTTATCGGTGCGACGGGTAAGAGCGCGCAGATCCCTCTGTTCGTCTGGCTTCCCGACGCCATGGCCGGACCGACGCCCGTATCCGCGCTCATCCACGCGGCGACGATGGTCACGTCGGGGCTCTACCTGCTGGCCCGCATGTCGAGCATGGTCGTGCTCGCTCCTGGAATGATGGCACTCGTGGCAATCGTCGGCGGATTGACAGCGATCATGGCGGCGACGATCGCGATGACGCAGAATGACATTAAGAAGGTGCTCGCCTACTCGACGGTCTCGCAGTTGGGCTACATGTTCATGGCGGCGGGCGTCGGTGCGTTTTTCGTGGCAATCTTCCACGTGATGACGCACGCCTTCTTCAAAGCGTGCCTCTTCCTGGGTTCGGGTTCGGTCATCCACGCGATGCACCACGTCGAGCACGAACTGGAGCACAAAGGTCTGATCGCAGGACATGGCCACGACCAAGCCGATACGCCGCACCACGACGAAGCGCACCAGAACACCTTGCGCCACGATCCGCTTCCGTACGACGGACCGTTCGACGCCCAGGACATGCGCACGATGGGTGGGCTGGGCAAGCAGATGAAGATCACGAACATCACGTTCCTGCTTTCGACGTTTGCTATTGCTGGAATCCCCCTTTTCTCGGGTTATTTCTCCAAAGACGAGATCCTGTTTAAAGCATTTGAGGCTGGCTTCAACGGCATGCCGTGGGCGTGGCTCGTCTGGGGC
>CAXBBB010000488.1:0-2874 GCA_963973615.1 uncultured Rhodothermales bacterium
CGCGATTCGGATCAACACCGGACACCTCGACCACCTGACGCAGCGCGTCGTGAAGGGCGGCGATACGCTCGCCATCGTCCACATCTACGCCGAGCCACCGAATTACGACTGGCTGCCCGACGACGACGAGGGCACGGCCTGCGTCGACGATGCCGCGCGCGCTGCCGTCTTCCACCTACGCCGCTACCGGGCGACCGGCGACACCTACCACCGCGACGCCGCACGCCACCTGCTCGCGTTCGTGCGCTACATGCAGGACGACTCGGGCCTGTTCTACAACTTCGTCTGGACCGACGCACTCGACATCAACGTCGACCATCCCAACTCGCTCGCCGATCAGCTCAACTGGTGGACCGCACGCGCGGTTTGGGCACTGGGCGAAGGCGTGCAGGTCTTGGGCGACGAGAACGCCGAAGAAGCTGCGCTCAACCGGGCCGCGTTGCACCGCGCCGTCGTCCACGTCGACACGCTGCTTGAACGGTTCGGCGAGTATAAACAAGTCGACGGCCGCAGAATGCCTGCCTGGTTGATGTACGAAACCGCCGCCGACGCGACGAGCGAACTGCTGCTCGGCCTGGTCGCGTGGGATGCTGCCGAGGGCACACCACAGAGCGCCCATCGCATCGACCAACTCGCGCAGGGACTCGCAGAAATGCGAATGGGCAGCGTCGGCGAAGATCTGCGCGGCGCGCACCTGTCGTACGAGACGACGTGGCACGCGTGGGGCAGCAGCATGGGACAGGCGCTAGGGCAGACGAGCCGATGGCCCAGCGCCCAGGCCGAGGCCGATGCCTTCTTTCCCTGGCTCATCGGCAGCGGGTGGGCGCACTCGTTTCCTGCCTCCAACCCCGACAGTATCCGCCGCTTCGAGCAGATCGCCTATGGTGTCCGGCCCGTCGTGGGCAGCCTCGCAGGCGTGTTCGACCGGACCGATGATGACGACTATGCTCACCTCGCCGGATTGGCGGCTTCGTGGCTGACTGGCAACAACCCGGCCGCACTCCCGATGTATAACTCTGCTACAGGCATGGGCTACGACGGCATCTCGCTGCGCGACGGCCAGATCTACCGCAGCGCCAACAGCGGCGCCGAAAGCACGATCGAAGCGCTGCTGGCCCTCCACTTCATTCAGTCGATGCCACAGGCGTGGCCGTTCGCCCTCGCCCAACCCGCGTCCGATCCGTCGGAAACGGGACGCACGTTTCAGGTCGACGGTACCGCGTGGCACCTTGCGCTCGACGCCCCGACCAACTCCTTCTCGCTCACCTCGCGCTGACCGCTCGGCGCTTTACTCTCTGCCCGGCTCCCCCATGGACCTGTTCGCAAAAGACTCTTCCCCCCTGTTCTCGCCGCGCGCCGACTTACCGTGGGCTAGCGGCGCCATCTTCAACCCCGGCTCGTGGTACGACGGCACAACCGTTCATCTGCTGTTCCGCGCCGTCCCCGCAGGCTATACCAAACGCGCCGAACTGGGCGGAGGCCGCTACGAAGGTGACTTCGGCTTCGACGACTACGTCTCGTCCATCGGCTATGCGTCGAGCAGTGACGGCATAAACTTCGACGTGCACGGCTCGCCCGTCCTGCTGCCCGACACCGACGCCGACCGGTTCGGATGCGAGGACCCGCGCATCGCTCCGCTTCCGAGCGGTGAGTTTGCCATTCTCTATACTGCGCTGAGCGCTCCCGCCTTTGGCAGCGAGGAAGGCGTACAGATCGGGCTGGCCACGACACGCGACTTCCAGACCTTTGCCAAGCACGGTGCCATCTCGCCCGCTCTACGCGACAAGGATGCCGTCCTGTTTCCTCGTGCCATCGGCGGGCGGATCGCGATGCTGCACCGCGTCGTCCCCGACATCCAATTGGCGTGGTTCGACGGTGAGGAGCATCTCAAAAACCCCGGCGGCGCCTACTGGCGCGAGCACCTGCGCACGCTCGACGAACACGTCGTGATGCGGCCCGAACTGCCGTGGGAAGGCAAAAAGATCGGCGCGGGACCGACGCCCATCGAGACGCCCGAAGGCTGGCTACTGATGTACCACGGCGCCGACGAGCACCACGTCTACCGCGCGGGGCTGGCACTGCTCGACCTCGACGACCCGATGCGCGTCATCGCCCGCGCGCCGCGTCCTGTTCTGGAGCCAACACTGGATTGGGAGCGCAACGGCGACGTGCCCAACGTCGTCTTCCCGCAGGGAACGGCTGTCGTTTGCGATACGCTGCACGTCTACTACGGCGCCGCCGACACCCACGTCGGACGCGCCCACGCGCCGCTATCCGATGTCGTGCAGTGGGTCAAGGACGAGAGCAAGGGGCACTGGCGGATGCCGAAGATCTTTATGGGCGCGAGCCGGCTGCACGAGCACGAACCCGAGCGGCTCACGCTCCACGTCGATGCCGACCGGCTCTACGGCGGCGATCCGATCCTCGAACCCGAGTCCACCCACGACTGGGAAGACGGCGTCGTCCTCAACCCAGCCGCGCACCTGGTCGATGACCCAGACGAAATCGCTCGGCTCTGCGACGCGTTGGACCTGACCAGCGATCAGCGCGCGCAGCTATCGGACGGCGTCGTCGTGATGCTCTACCGCGCGCAAGGCTCACGGATGCAGCATGGGCACAGCGCGTCGAGTTTGGGCCTGGCACTCTTCACGCCGCTGATGGAGCCGGTCTACCGTCACTCTACGCCGCTCATCGCACCCGACGAGCCGTACCACGACATGGGCGTCGAGGACGCACGCCTGACACGCATCGACAACACGTACTACCTCTACTACACCGGCTACGCACGTACCAATGCAGGCGTCGACGGGGCGCTGGAAGGCCGCGTCCGCATCTGCCTCGCCACGTCGACCGACCTGCTCGACTGGGAGCTTC
>CAXBBB010000489.1:0-2869 GCA_963973615.1 uncultured Rhodothermales bacterium
TTCGATCCGCTCGACTCTACCGGCGACCACCTCTTCCTCGTCAAGCTGACGTACTGGATTCCCGTCCGCTAATTCGATTGGATGTAGCGTTCGCCTTGAAACGCGTGAGCCTGCCGAATCGCTGGGACTCGGCAGGCTCACGCGTTAGCGGTCAGGCGATTATCGCTTGAGCTGAACGATTTCCTGCAGGATCTCGTCGCTCGTCGTGATCACTTTGGCGCTGGCCTGGTAGCCGCGCTGGGTCACGATCATGTCGGTGAATTCCTGCGCCAGGTCGACGTTGCTCAGTTCGAGCGCTCCGCTGATGATGCCAGCGTTTATCTCCTGCTGCGCTCGGCCCACGACCAGGTCGCCGCTGGCCGACGTGACGGCGTAGAAGTTCTCGCCGATCTGCTCCAAGCCCTGCTCGTTGGCTACGTCGCCGATGCCGAGTTGGTAGAGCGGGCGCTGCTGGCCGTTCGAGTAGTTGAGCGTCAGAATACCTGCATTCGAAATCGAATAGCCTTCGAGCGATCCGGCAGCCTGGCCGTCCTGGTTGTTGATGACGGCCGTGGTGGTGCCGCCCAGTTGGGTCAGACTGGTCAGGTCCATCGTGAAGGAGATGTCGTCCTCACTTCCAGCCGTGCCGTCGCCCGTGTTGGGATAGTTGGCACCGTTGGCTGTGATCGACACGCGACCGTCGGGGCCGGCAGCAGGCGACGTCATCTTGCCTGCGTTGTCGAACGTGATCGTCGTATCCGACAGCGTCAGGTCCACGTTGGGATCGCCTGCGATGTAGGCGTCGGTGACTTCCCACTCGTTGGTGGGCGTCTTCTCGACGTTATAGACGACTTTGTGCGCGACGCCCTGTCCGTCGTAGATCGACGCCGAGAACGACGTTTTGCCGCTGTTCTCGCCGACTACGCCATCCGCCGACAGGTTACCGCCGATGCTCAGCGCGTTGGTCTCTTTTGGCGCTGCGTCGGATTCGAGGTCGAGTGCCACGTCCTGCATAGCTCCCGTCGTGAGCGAACCGTCCTCGCCGAAGCGCCAGCCCTGGACGTTCAGTCCGTTCGCCGTCACGAGTTGCCCGTCCTGGTTGAAGCTGAAGTTTCCGGCGCGCGTCAGGATGTTGCGCTCGCCTGCTCCGGCTTCGCGTGCGATGAAGAAGCCTTCTCCGTTGATCGACAGGTCGGTGCCGATGTTGGTGAACTCGAATCCACCCTGGTTCCAGTTGCGGTCGATGGAGGAAACAGCTGCTCCCATACCGACTTCGGATGGGTTGACACTCGAACCGCCCCCCTGGCGGCCCACGCCGACGAGTTGCTGGCCGAGCAGTTCGGCGAACGCGGCGCGTCCGCGCTTGAATGCGTGCGTGTTGACGTTGGCGATGTTGTTGCCGATGACGTCCATGCGCGTCTGGTTGGCCTGGAGGCCGGTGATGCCGGTGCGAAGTGAGCGGATCATAGAAGTGTGGAGGTTGGGGGCGTTGGTTGGTAGGGAGCCGGCGAGGCCGGTCTAGTGGTTTGAGAGTGGGCTTGAGGGGGCCGGGTTGGAAAGGGCGGAGTCAGCCGATGCTGGATAGCGCTTCGGCGGAGCCGCGGAGTCGGCCCATCCAGACCGAAAGCGAGCCGCCTTGTTGACCGACCCTCGTGATCTCTCCGCGCGTGAACATCTCAGCGTTGAAGCCATTTCCTTGCGTCGTCAGGCCGTTGATCGTGGCCGTGTAGGTGCCCTCGGGAAGCACGTTGCCGTCGTCGTCTTTTCCGTCGAACGAGAGTCGGTGCTCGCCGGGCTGCTGGGAGTCCAGGCCGATCGTGCGGACCACGTTGCCGCTCGAATCGCGAATCGTGGCCGTAGAAACGTCGCTTTCGCTGCTCAACCGATAGGTGAAATCGGCGCTCTGTCCGCCTCCGGCAACGACCTGGGCGCCTGGAATTTCAGCCGTACGCCCGATCAGAGCGGCAGCCTGGACGAGCGACGGTCCAGCCGGTGCGCCCGTCGAGCCAATCGAGCCGACGCCCTTGAGGATGCCGATGAGCGTATCGTTCTGGCCGCTCAGTTGGCCGCTCATGAAGCCGATGGACTCGTTCATCGTCGTCAACTGCTCGACCTGGCTGAACGTAGCGAGTTGGGCGACGAACTCGCCGCCGTCCTGAGGATTCGTCGGGTCCTGGTTCTGGAGTTGCGTCACGAGAAGTTGTAGGAAGGCGTCCTTTCCTAAGTCGTTGTTCGGCGCCGTCGGCGTGCTGCCTGCGCCGAGTGCGATCGCGTAGTTGGGCGTGTCGGTAATCGTCATGTCAGAGAGAGGTCGGAGTTAGCCGACCCATTCGCGGGAGGCTTGGGTGCCCAGTGTCGGGCGTACGGTCGTCGGTGCCGGAGAGAGAGCGGAGCGCGTGTCGGAGCGGGAGCGGGTAGTGGAAGGCGAGTGGGGGGAGCGGTCGCTCGGCTCGTCGCGCGTGTTGGCTTGGGCGTCGAACGAGAAGTCGACATTGGAGCCGAACTCGGCTTGAAGCGACTCATGCAAACGGTCTGCCGAAGCCATCGCCTGCGCCCGAACCGATGGGTCCGTAAAGCCGACCGATACGATCACGCGTTCGGCCTCGCGCCGCGCCCGAACGGTGACGGATCCGCCTCCGCCATCGAGTTCGATTTGCATCTGCTGCCACCCGTTTTCGCTACTGCTCAGCGTCGCCCGGATCTCGGCTACGACGGGTGCCCATCGCGCGGAAAACGCGTTTGAGCGTGCCTGGGGCGTGTTTTGGGCTGCCCGGATGTCTCCGCGCGGGGCTACTATTTCCGCTCCCGAGTGCAGGCTGTCCGCATCGGCTGCGTCGGCTTCGGCCTCGTCCCAATCGGAGTTGGAAAGCGTCTCAGAAAGCCCCAGTTC
>CAXBBB010000490.1:0-2839 GCA_963973615.1 uncultured Rhodothermales bacterium
GTGTACTTCGAGAGCGACATGCATAAACAGAGAGTTGCGTGTACTGCATAAACTACGCATCTAATTCTGCTTGTCGCACTTTGTATTACAACCAGACCATGCAAACACAAATGGTTATACCAAAGCTTCTCTACGTTCCCTACTCCGAAGTCGTAGCGTCGTATGCGGGACTCACCGCCGAATCGCCTCCGGCCCTTCGCCCGACGGGTCGATCACGTAGCAACTGAGCAGGCCCGCGGGGTGGTGCTCGACGGTCAGCACGAACACGCGCTCGGGATCGTAATTGGAAATGAGGTCGGCGAACCCACCGGCGAGCAGCCCGAAGTCGCACCGTTCGGTCGCTTCCTGAGCCGACATGTACGTGTGCGGCAAGCCCGTGATGCTCTCGTCCGTAACCGCGTCGCGCACCACCTCCATCCACTGCTCTCGGTCGACGTGGAGCGTACCCATACCGTGTGCTTTGTAGGCCTTGCGCGCCTGCTCGAAAATCGTGGCGGCCTTTTGATGCACTTCTTGCATAAAGATCAAGTGATGGGTCCAGCGCGCCTGAGCCATGTCGAGGCCGGGCGCGTGGATTTCGAGCGTAACGTCCATGAGTAAAAAGCAGGAGGAGACAAAGCAACGCCAAGGTAGCGTTGCTTTGTCATACCCATGCCGACGTGCCGCGTAGATCGTGTCAAAACAGGAAGTTAGACTGAAGCGGAATCGATTCAGCAACACGCGCTTCCCGGAGCGCAGCAGGGCACTCCGGCAGCGACCGGAGCGGCGGAGCGGTACGTTTCGGCGTCGCCCGATGTGTGGAAGGCTTCCCACGAGACACCCTGCGCGTCGACGACCCACGTTTTGTCAGAGGTGGCGTAGCAGCACGTCGTTTCGCCCTCGTTGACGACCGTCCCGCCCGCCGCGTCGATTCTGGCGCGTAGTTCGGCTAGTTCGTCGGGCGTTTCGGCCTGGATGCCCAGGTGCTCGATGCCGTGCGCGTCGTCGGTCTGAGCAATAGAGAAGTTGAGGCGCGGGTCGTCGAGCATCCAGCGCGCATAATCGGCTTTGCGCTTACCGGGCTGCTCGCCGAAGAGTGCGGCGTAAAAGGAGATCGAAGCGTCGAGGTCGGCGACGCGGAGCATGACGTGCATCCGTTTCATGGCGTTGGGCAGAGAGTTCTGCGGTTGGTGACAGGCGCAAAGGTGCGCTCTACTCTCTTTGTCGTCGGCCTGAGTAAAAAGACGCACCTGCTCAGCCGCTCACTCGCAGTTCTCGCAGTCCTCGCAGCGATTGTGCTTGGGCTCGAACGACTGCGCCCGCCCATCCGGCCCGAAGTCGATGTCGCAGCACGCGCGGAGCACCTCGCCCAGCATCACGCGCGCCCGTTGGATCCGAGACTTGGCGCCGCTGAGTGAGAGGCCAAGGGCGTCGGCGACTTGCTGCTGAGATTGCCCCTGAAAATCGGCGCGGATCAGCGCGTCGGCGTACATCGGCGGCAATCCGTGCGCCATCGGCAGCAGCCACGACAGCACTTCCTCGTGGACCGAGTGAGCGCTGTCCGACCCAAACAGCACGTCGGGCATCTCGGTATCGGCGACCGGCTCCGCATCACTCGTTTCCAGGACCGGGAGTCTGCTGCGGCGGCGGTAGAAGTCGGCGACCGTTCGCCGGGCGATGGCGAAGATCCACGCTTCGATGCGCTCGGCTTCATCCATCCGATCCGTCGACTGATGGATGCGCAGCAGCACGTCTTGCGTGACGTCGTCCACATCGCCGACAGGTACGCGGCGGGCGACGAAGGCGCGGACGCCGTTGGTAAACGAGAGCCAGTGAGCAGCAGAGTCGGAAGTCACGATAGAGAGGTTTACCGGCATCGTCGTCCGACTATCGAAAAGGATGCAGGCGGCGCCCGGTTTTCTCCCTAGCGCCGCGAGCGCACGAACGGCGTCTCGAAGAGATCGACGGTCAACTCCTCAGTCCGCGCGTGCATCCGAGCCTGCGCATCGGCGACGCCCTTATTGTAGGCCAGCGGCGCGATGTCGGACAAAACGAAGTCGAGCAGCCCGTCGGCCGCTACGCTTCCGACTTCCAGGTCGAGTTCGTCGAACAGGTACGACTGGAGCGCGGCGACGGCCTGGGCGCGTTCGGCAGGAGTCGGATCGAGCATGAGGGCAGCAGTAGGAGGCGAGAGTGGGAAGTCAAGCAAAGTACCCACCGCGTACCCGTCAGCCGTCGCCCAGGTACGCGGTGGGTAGCGGCGAGGTCGGCGTTTCGGGCGTCCACATCACCGTAGCGATCCACCAGCGCGACCCGTCGTGGAAGAGTTGGATCGAGTTGATGCCACGCATGAAGACCGGGCCGTCTTGGGTGCGCCGCGAGTCATACGTCGTCCAGACGTGGGCGATGTTTTCGAAGCGCTCGGTCCGGCGGGCGACTTCGCCCTCGAAAAAGCCGTTGTCGATCAGCCACGGCCCTGACGTTTCGATGTACTGATCGACCGTCATCATGCGGTAGAGATAGCTGCTGTCGGGACGCATCTGAGTGGGCATCAGGTGGGCTTCGGGCAAGAACAGGCTACGCATTCGGTCCCAATCGCGCGGCTCCCCAGCCTCGCCCGAAATCACGTCGTAGAGCGCGGTGATGATGCCGTCGATAGAGGCGACATCGACAGGATTAGCGGCGGGACTCGACGGCGCATCGGTCTGGGCCGAGGCGGTAGAGATCAGCAGGAACGCTGCGACACAGGAGAGTAGAAACCGAGAGCACATGGGCAGTCATGGGAGAGAGGAGGGTGCCAAACGATACGAAACCGGCGACCGCCGGATGCGGCTCGACCGGCTGAACTAGCCATTCTCCG
>CAXBBB010000491.1:0-2839 GCA_963973615.1 uncultured Rhodothermales bacterium
GGCTGCCACTCGACACCGACGTTTCCGCCGGTCGACTTGCTGAACGTGCCCGTTCCTGAGCCTATTTCGCCGTTGAACCGAATGGCTTTGCGGCTGTCGCTGCCGAATCCGATTCCGAAATCGCTATCGCCGCCGGGGATGCGCACCAGCGGTCCGCCGCGCGTCAGGTCTGGGCTGTACGTGTGCTGCGGCGAGACGACCGCGTATCCGTGGACGCTCCAGTAGTTGCGCAGTTGAAACCACGTATTGCTCCAGATAAAGCGTGCGATGGGATCGCCGTCGTAGGTCCAGCTTCTGGCGTGCGACACCATCACCTGGCCCTGCCGGTACCACGCACCGGGCGTATTCCAGCGATACCCTGTTACGACGTGCCCGTTGACGACATCGCCGCGCCACAGGAAGCCCAGATCGTTCGAATCGTAGAGTGGATCGACGGTCCCCAGCGCAGCGTTGAAGATCCAGCTTCCGCGCTGCTTGTTGAGCATCACGCGTCCGGCGTAGCCCGTCAGACTGGTGCGCGTCGTATCGAGCCGGTAGCTGTCGCGGTCGGGGCGTTGCAGGCGGTGAACATGGTTCTGCTGCAGGTCGGTGATGCGGTCTTGGGTCCCGCTCACGTGCGAGACGGACCCCCAGAACGTAAGCGCAAACAAGTCGTCGGGGCCGAAGCGCGTCCAACCGTCGACGCCCGTCACCAGAGCCGACGCGTTGAGACCGTTGCGCAGCCTGTCGTCCTGGAACTGCCGCGCAGTAACGGTGCTCATCACACCAATTCCGTGCGATCCGCCGTCGATCTCGCGCTGAATCCGGCCCGCGCCGTAATACGTCAGGGGCTCGACTTCCAGGCTACTCTGGACCATCTGGTTGCCGTCGAATGTCGCAACGTCGGCGGACGTGCGGCCTGTCACCGCCGTCATCACGCCTACGTTGGCGCCTAGTGTGTTGCCGGTGATCTTGGCGGCTCCCGAGATCGGCACACCGGCAGGAGCGTCCGAGAAGTCCGCGCCCCGGCTTCCGCCCTGGGGCGCGCGTCCGATGCGACGCGTGTAGAGCAGGTCGGGATTGCCCCAGTTGAAGCCGAAGTTGTTGTTCGACCCGCCGTAGCCGAAGCCGAAGATCTCCTGTCCCTCGACGAAGAACGGGCGCTGTTCAGGCAGAAAGACTTCGTTATCCGACAGGTTGACGACAGCTGGATCGACCTCGACTTGCCCGAAGTCTGGGTTGATCGTCGCGTTGAGCAGCAAGCTATTCGTCAGGCCGACTTTGAGGTCGAGGCCCACGTCGCCGTCGAAGTCGCTTCCGTCGCGAAACGGGTTGCCTGCGTCCTGCTCGGTCAGGCTTGCGCCGCCCGTCACGTAGGGCGTCAGTTCGATCTGGCGTCCACGCGTGATGCCGGACAGACCGTGCAGTTCGGCGAAGCGCGATGCTCTCCCCTGCTCATTCGACGGCACGAACACGTAGCCGTCGCGCTCCTCGTTACGCGGTACGAAACGCGTGAAGTCGACGCCCCACACCTGCTCTTGCGTCGCGTGGAAACGCAGTTGCGAAAAGGGAATCCTCATCTCGACCGACCAGCCTTCGTCTGACCGCGACGTTTCGGCCTGCCAGATACCGTCCCACTCGTCGCTCCATCCCGTATCGTTTTGGATCGTGCCATCGAGCAGCGTCCCGGCGGCATTGACACGGAAGAGGTATCCCGAGCGCAGATCGCGGTACGGGTCGAGCCAGATCGTGAAGTGATCCGCTCGCACCCCGGCGTCGCGACGGCCCAGCGCGGCCTGGATGGAATCGGGTGCCGAGTCGTACAGCATCGCGCCGACGTAGAGGGCATCGTCGGTGTAGACCAGCCGGACGACGGTGCGCTGACTCGCAGGCTTACCCTCGTGCGGCTCTGCCTGCCAGAAGTCGGCAGCCGGCGAGGCGCTGGCCCAGACTTCGTCATCTAGAATCCCATCGAGGACGGGCGGCGACTCGACACGGGCCGCTGAAACGGGCGCAACGGGCGAGGTGGCTGTGCGGACGGCGACAGGTGCGTCAGGCTGAGCTGACGTCTGAGCGGCTGCGGCGAAGGGCAGCAAGAGAAACGCGAGGAGTAGACGAGAGCGCATGGTGCTATTTTTTTAACACGTTGAGACCAAAAGAAAGCCGATCAGATGATGTCAGAGACAGCGTCGACCGGCGGGAGTTGCTGTATAAGGCGCTACGGAACGTCACGAAGCGAGTTACGCGCGGAGTGCTATTTTTTTCGCATCTGGCGTAACTGCTCGTCGATCTGGGTGATTTGGTGCTGAACGCGCGTTCGGGCTTGCCGAAGCGCGACGCGCTCACGCTCAGAGTCAGCGTCACGGATGTCGTCGTCGATCTCGCGGAGGGCGCGACCCAGTTCGCGCTTGGCATCGGTTAGTTCGGCCTGGATCTCGATCTGGGCTTCGCGCAACGCCTCTTCCACATCAGCTTCGATTTCGAGACGACTCTCGGCCATCTCCTGACGCGCTTCGATCAGGGCCTGCTGCGTCTCGCGTTGGATTTCGTGGCGTTCGAATTCCATCTCGCGGCGGGCCTCCTCCATCGCCTCGTGGATCATGAGTGTGTCGACCATGGCCATCGTGAGGGCCGCTTCAGTGAGCGAGAGGACGCTTTCGGCAAACGCGCTGCCCATCTGGTCGCTGCTGGCTCGCAGTTCGGCGCGCGAGGCGGCGATTTCCCGACGCGCCTCGTCGATGCCCATCGCGGCGGCGTTAATGCTCTCGCGGACGACGGCGCGCGTTGCGGCGTCGAGTTCGTCGTTGCTACCGTACGTGCGTGTGACACCGTTGTCGTCGGTGTACGCGTAGCTGTACGC
>CAXBBB010000492.1:0-2837 GCA_963973615.1 uncultured Rhodothermales bacterium
GACGCTTTCGGTCGCAGATGCTACGGCCAGCGAATCAGATGACTCGGCCACGGTTACCGTGACGCTGAGTGCCCCGTCTGGAAAAACCGTAGCAGTCTCCTACGCGACGCAGGACGGTTCAGCGTCCAACGGTGCCGATTACACCGCTACGAGCGGCACGCTCACGTTCGCGCCTGGTACGATCACGCAGACGGTAGACGTCGCGCTGATGGACGATGCGGTGAGTGAGGACGATGAGACATTTGCGTTCACGCTCTCCACGCCTTCTAACGCAACCCTGTCGGATGCGACGGCGACGGTGACGATCACGGACGACGAAGCCGCGCTCACGATCTCGGCTAGCCCAGTCGCCGCCGACGAGTCAGCCGCCACGCTCGTCTTCAACGTAGAACTCAGTGGAGCCGCCGCGCTGCCCGTTACCGTCGACTTCGCCACCCAGGACGGCACGGCTACGGCAGGTCTCGACTATGCCGCGCAATCGGGCACGCTCACGTTTGCGCCGGGCACGACGACGCAAACTGTATCGGTCACGCTGATCGACGATACAACGGATGAGTCCGACGAAACGCTGACGGTTACGCTATCCAACCCGAGCCGAGGCACTATTGCGGGCGATCCAGCAGTCGGCACGATTCGCGACGACGACGCGCCACCGGTTGTCACCTTGATCGCCCGAGCTGTACCCGAAGCGTCTGCGCTTTCCGCCACGATCCGGTTGAACGCGCCGAGCAGTTCGACTATCACTGTCGATTTCGCTACGCAAGACGGCACTGCGACGGCGGGACAAGACTACGTCGCCCAAAGCGGCACGCTGACGTTCGCTCCGGGCGACACGCTCGCCACGTTCGAGCTGCAGACCCTTGAGGACCGCTTGAAGGAGCCGACGGAAACCGTCCAGGTCGTGTTTTCGAATCCCGTCGGCGCCACGCTGGCTCCGGGCAACGTCGTGCTCTCCCTCGAAGACGACGACGGACCGCTGGTCGTGTCGGTCGACGCGGTCACAGTCGATGAGGACTCGTCGTCGGTTACGTTCGCCGTCCGCTTCAACGGACCGGCCGGACTCCCCGTAACCGTCGCCTACGCGACCGAGGACGGCACGGCAACTGGAGGCGAAGACTTCGAAGCCACGTCCGGCACGTTGACGTTTGGGGTCGGCGACACCCTGCGTACCGTCACAGTCGACTTGTTGGGCGATGACATGGACGAACCTGACGAGACCTTTTCGCTGGTGCTCGGAACGCCGTCGTTCGGATCGATTGGGGCGGTCGAATCTGCTACGTTGAGCGACAATGACTTGCCGTTGCCTACCCAGTTCGACGCGCGCATTTATCCGTCGCCGTTCCGCTCCGCTACCTGCATCAACGTCGAGTTGTCCGAAGCGACTTCAGTCAGTGTCGACGTCGTCGACATGATCGGTCGGATCGTCGAGCGCGCCGATGCGGGCACGCTGCCTGCTGGACGCCATTGTATCTCTGTCGGACAAGGACTCGCGTCCGGCACCTTCGTCGCACGCATCCTCACGCCGACCGGCTCGACGGTCCGCACGCTCACCAAGACGCAATGATCGCGCCCCTGCTCCCTGATCGATCCCGTTCCATGCCTCGCCTGCTGACGCTTCTCGCACTCATCCTGCTAACCGCTGCGCCTGCGTTCGGACAGGTCGTCCGCCCGGACCGCTCGTTCTACGTGCTGCCGCGCATCGGACTGTCGAATTACATTGGCGATCTCGACTCGGATTTTGATCTGGACGAGTGGGACGTCGGCGAAAAACTGCCGCTGTTCGGCGGGCTCGAGATCGGCTACCAGCTCACCCGCCGCTACTCGGTCGCCCTTGGAGCCGGAGCGATGAACCTGCCCACCACGGCCGGACCGGACCTACCAGCGGGAACGCCAGGCTTCGCTGCCGGTCGCGCCGACTTTGAGAACGAGACGACGCTTGCCTATCCCTTCTACCTCGTCGGTCGCATCCAGGGCGATGCCCGTTTCGCCCCCTATGGTGAGGTGGGGCTGGGCGGCGCCTCCACGACGTATCGCGACCTGTCGGGCGCCGAGCGGTCAGGCTTGGTCGGGGGTCCGCAGGTCGGATTGGGCGTCGATCTGCTGATGAGCCCGCGCACTGTGCTCACGGTTGGGATACAGACCCTGTTGGCCTTTCCCGACGAGAAGGTGGACGGCGACGAGTTTCGGCGCTCGCAGTTCGGGCGTGCCGGCAGTGGAGGATTGATCTACGACGTGTTCGGATTCGACGCGATCAGCAGCCTGTCGGTGGGCATCAAGTGGTACGCACGCTCGGTCCGCGTGGCGCCGCGCGTGCTCGCCGTTTCGGGACCAAGCCGACTCGAAACGGGCGAATCCGGTACCTACCGCGCCACCGTGTCGGGCGACGCATCGCAGCCTGTTGCGTACCGATGGGATATGGGAGACGGTGCGGTCTACTCCGAACTCGAAGCCACCCATTCGTTCTCGGAGCCTGGTGCCTACCCCGTTCGCTTCACCGCAACGGGACCCGTGGGATTGGCTGTCGATTCCGTCCGAACGACCGTAGTAGCTGCCCTCGTAGCTCCTACGATCCTGGCTGCGTCCTCGTCTCCCGGCCAAACCGAATCGGGACAACCGGTCGAGTTCAGGGCGACAGCGTCCGGCTCCGAACCGATGACGTACCGCTGGACCTTCGGCGACGGGCAGACCGCCACCTCAGCCACTGCCACGTATCGCTACGACCGCGTAGGCACGTATTCGCCTACGGTCACCGTTCGCAATGCGGTAGGGGAGACGAGCCGTTCGCTCACCCACGTTGTCGTCGCACCGCCCGATCCATGTGCAGACGTCGTCGAGTT
>CAXBBB010000493.1:0-2833 GCA_963973615.1 uncultured Rhodothermales bacterium
CGCCGAGCAGCGCCGTGCCGATCAGCAGCTCGAACGCCGCCGCGTGCTGGCGTCCGAAGGCTTGGTCGCCGGGTCGCTGCTCGAACAGTCCGTCGCCGACGCGGCGGTCGCCGGTGCCCAGGTGGCTGCGCTGGCGGGCGAGATCCGCGCCCACGGCGGCTCGCCGCCCGCTTCGGCGGCTGGCGTCGCCGGGACCGTGCGCGTCACCTCACCCATCGCAGGCGTCGTGTCCCAGCGCATGGCGCAGCTCGGCGCGTTCGTCTCCGAGAGCACGCCGCTCTTCGAGGTCGTCGCGCCGGGCCAGGTCTACGCCGACGCCGACGTGGCTCCGGACGTAGCCCAGAGGATCGGCCAGGGCATGACCGCGACCATCGAGGACGGGGGCGGAGGGCGCTACGACGGCGTTGTCTCGTTCGTCGGGGCCAACGTGACCGGCGAGACGCGCACGGCCCAGGTGCGCGTGCGACTGCTCCGGTCTGCGCCCGACTTGCGCCCTCAGACGTTCGTCACCGTCCGCTTCGACGTGCCCGCGTCGGACGCGGACGCGCCAGCCGTCCTCGTCGTACCGGCGTCGGCCATCGACCGCGAGGGCGAGCGCGCATTCGTCTACGTGCCCGTCGATGGAGAGGCGCGCACGTACGCCCGCCGCGAGGTCGCGCTCGGCGAGGCCACGGCCGAGCGCGTCGCCGTCGCGTCCGGGCTGTCGGCGGGGGACCGCGTCGTCACCCAGGGCGTCTTTGCGCTCAAAAGCTTCCGCAGCCGAGGCGAACTGACCGAACACGACCACTGACCCTCATGTCTGATTCTACCAAACGCTTCTGCGCGCTCGTTCTCGCCGCCGCCGGTGCCGCCCTGATCGGCCGGCGGGTCCTTCGCGCCGACGCTCCCGACGTTCTGGACGCGGACCAGGTTCGAAGCATCTACGACCGGCTCGCTCCGGCCTACGACGCGGTCGCCTGGATCTACGATCTCGCCGGAGCAGGCGGCTTCCACCGCCGCGCCGTCCGCGCGCTCTGCCTGCGCCCCGGCGATACCGCTGTCGATCTGGCCTGCGGCACCGGTGTCAACCTGGCGCACCTCGTCGAGGCCGTCGGCCCGACGGGCCGCGTCGTAGGCGTCGACCTCTCGCCCCGAATGCTCGCCCGCGCCCGCCGGCGTGCCCAGCGGCGCGGCTGGCGAGGCGTCGAGTTGGTCTGCGCCGACGTGCGCGACTTCGCCTTTCCCCAGCCGCTTCACGGGGTCGTCTCCACCTACGGCCTCGAAATGGTCCCCGACCACGACAGCGTGGTGGCGCGCGCCGTCGCTGCTCTCGCACCGGGTGGTCGCATCGCCGTCGGCGGGCTGCGGCATCCCGACCGCTGGCCGGACGTGCTCGTGCGCGTGGCCGAGTGGACCAACCGGCCCTTCGGCGTCTCTCGGGCTTACGAAGACGTGCAGCCCTGGCACGCCCTCTTCTCGCACGCCCAGCGCGAGCGCTACGACGAGTTCTTGCTCGGAGCCGCCTACCTCGCCGTCGCCCGCACGACCGGTGCCTTCCAGGGCGACGAGCACTCTGTTGCTCCTGCCGAGTAGACCCATGAACCGCACCACGTACCACGTCGAGAAGATGGACTGCTCCGCCGAGGAGCAGCTCGTACGCATGGCGCTCGGCGGCGTCGAGGGCGTCCGGCACTTGGCGTTCGATCTGCCCAACCGCCGCCTCGTCGTAGCGCACGTCGGCGAAGCCGCTCCGGTCACGTCGGCACTCACACGCCTCGGTTTGGGGGCGCAGTTGAAGGGGGAAACCGAGCCGGTCGGTGCTGCAAACCTCGAAGGCCAGGCGTCGAACGACCGGAGCGAGCGCGGACCGCTCGCTATCGCGCTCGCCATCAACGCCGCTTTCTTCGTCGCCGAGTTTGCGGCCGGTCTCGTCAGCGGGTCGATGGGCCTCGTGGCCGACTCGCTCGACAACCTCGCCGACGCGCTCGTCTACGCGCTCAGCCTGCTCGCCGTCGGCGGGACGATGCTGCGCAAGAAGCGGCTGGCGCGCGGCAGCGGCTACCTGCAACTCGGGCTGGCCGTCTTTGGCCTGTTCGAGGTCGTGCGCCGCTTCTTCTTTGCTGGCGGCACGCCCGATGTGGCCACCATGATCGTCGTCTCGGCGCTCACGATGGCGGGCAACGTCGCCACGCTGCTCGTGCTACGCCGCGCCAGGACCGGAGAGGCGCACGTCGAGGCGTCGTGGATCTTCACGTCGAACGACATCAAAGTCAACGGACTCGTCATCCTCTCGGCGCTCGTCGTGTGGGCCACCGGCTCGCCGCTGCCTGACCTGGTCGCGGGCGCGCTCGTCTTCGTCATCGTCGCCGGCGGCGCACGGCGCATCCTGGCCCTCGCACGCTGATGCTCGACGCGCTCCGCTCCGCCGCCCACCGCCTGCGCCGAGAGGCGACTACGCTCTACCTCGTCGCGCGTGACCCGCGCACGCCGCTGCTCGCGCGCCTGCTCGCGGGTGCCGTCGCCGCCTACGCACTCAGCCCCATCGACCTGATCCCCGACGCCATCCCGGTTCTCGGACTGCTCGACGACCTGGTGATCGTGCCGCTCGGCGTCGCGCTCGTGCTCCGGCTCGTCCCCGACACCGTACAGGCCGATGCGCGCGCTCGCGCCGCCGTGCTGGTACGAAAGCCCGTGAGCCGCGCGGCAGCCGTCGTCGTCGTGCTGATCTGGATCGCCCTCGCCTTAGCCGCTGCCCTACTACTGTGGCCACTCGTCCAACGCTGACCCCTCCACCTACCCGCCATGCCTGAACCGCTCCGCCTCGACCTTCCCGTCCTGCTGCCCGACCTGCCGG
>CAXBBB010000494.1:0-2827 GCA_963973615.1 uncultured Rhodothermales bacterium
GGGCTACGCCGACGTGCCCAGCACGATGACATCGGCGCGGCACGCGTCTGAGTTTCTCTACCTCGCCGCCACCGACGCGCTCGTCGATCCGTGGGTGAGCCGCAACCTGATGGGGCTGCTCGGCGCGCAACTCGATCAGACCAAACTGGCTTCGGGTCTCCCCCGCAGCGCCTTCTTCGCGCACAAGTCGGGCTGGTGGAGCTACTGGACCCACGATGTAGGCGTCGTCATCGACGGCGACACCCGCTACGTCATCTCCCTGTTCACGCCACTTCCCGAAGCCGACGCTGTCCCCCGGATGCAACGGGCCGCGGCTGCGATTCACGCACTCATGCAGCACCGAGCGGAGCGCTGACGAGTGCCGCTGCGCACGTACTTTGCAGGACACTCATCCCCCTGCCGATGCGCACGATCCTCGCCGCCCTGTTCCTGCTGATCGCCGTTGCTCCGGCGCGCGCTCAGGAGATGGTCCCTTCGTCCGATCTCGCCGAGATCTACGCCGACGCCGCCGACCGCATCACGACCGCCGCCCTCGCCGACAGTGCAGCCTGGGAACGCCTGGCGTATATGTCGGATACGTTTGGATCGAGGTTCAGCGGATCGCAGTCGCTCGAAGATGCCATCGACTGGATTCTGGGAGAGATGCAAGTCGACGGACTCGAACAGGTGCGAGGTGAGCCGGTCATGGTCCCCCGCTGGGTCAGAGGCGATGAATCGCTGTTTTTGACCCAACCGCGCGGTGCGGAGCTGGCGCTACTCGGCCTGGGAGGAAGCATCGGCACACCGGTCGAAGGCCTGGAAGCCGACGTGCTCGTCGTCGACTCGTTCGACGAACTCGAAGCGCGCGCTGCAGACGCCGTCGGTAAGATCGTTCTGTTCAACGTGCCGTTCACGACGTATGGGCAAACCGTTCAGTACCGCGTCAACGGCGCGGTTCGGGCAGCGCAGGTAGGAGCCGTTGGGTCGCTCGTTCGCTCAGTCGCTTCGTCGAGTTTGTACACGCCGCATACCGGCACGAGTCGCTACGAGGAAGGCGTCCCCCAGATTCCGCACGCTGCGATCACGGTTGAGGATGCCATGATGATGCGCCGAATGCAGGACCGAGGCCAACCCGTCCGCGTGCGCCTGCACATGGACGCGATGACGATGCCCGACAGCCCATCGCGCAACGTCGTCGCCGAACTGAGAGGCAGTGAGTTGCCCGACGAAATCGTCGTCATGGGCGGCCACATCGACAGCTGGGACGTCGGTACCGGTGCGATGGACGACGGCGGAGGCTGCATTGCTGCGTGGCAGGCACTCAAACTTCTGAACGACCTGGGCCTGCGTCCGCGTAGGACGATCCGCGTCGTGATGTGGACCAACGAAGAGAACGGTACCGCTGGCGGACGCGGCTACCGCGACGCCCATATGGACGAACTCGATAACCACGTCCTCGCCATCGAGTCCGACGGCGGCACGTTTGCCCCACGCGGCTTTGGCATCACGGGCAAGCACGACGCCTACATCCGGCTGCTCGGCATCGCGCCGCTACTCCAACCGCTCGTCGAAGGTGACGAACCGATCCGTAGAGGCGGCGGCGGCGCCGACATCGCTCCGATCATGCGCTATGGCGTCCCCGGAATGGGCCACCTGGTCGTTGGCGATACCTACTTCGACTACCGATCATGGCCTACGTCGTCGCCGACATGCCCGAGCGGTTGGAGCGCGACTACGTGACGCCGGACGAGTGAACGCGTCGGACTCACGCTCAGTTTGGCAGCAAAACACAACGCATTTCGACCTCTGGGTCGTGTGGTGCGATGAGGTGACACATTGATCGCTCATATCGGGTGCCAAGGTCCGTCGTCACCTCCGCCGTGAATGTCACCTTTCGAGCCGGACACAGTTGCCCGTTCACTCGAACGGAGAAGTCGAGCGGCGAGGCCGAAACGATGAGGCTGGCGCGCTCAATATGGCGAAAAGGGAGCCGGACCTTATGGACTTGATCTCGAAACAGAGAAATCGCCCGCGTCGCCAACGCCATTTCTATCTGCGTACCGACACGTGCCGATTCACCGAGGAGGTTGAGTCTGACATCTCGTCCGTCGCGCGCGACAAACCCCATAAGCCAGTATCCCTCGTAGTCAGAGTATCGACTCGTCAGGCTCGACAAGAAGTTGTGCAGGACACCTCTGAGTTCACGTCGCCGAGTCATCGCAGAGCAATCTCCATTCCCTCCCACTCGAGTCCGACGGAGGAAAAGACGTGGTAGCCACAATGCTCCGTGAATACGGCGATCTCGTGGCGCGCTTCGTCCACGACGTAGAAGGCGTATCGGAATGTGGCAGTTGATCCGTCCTCGAAATGCAATCGCACTGCTCCTCCCGGTGGGAAATCGTAAACCGAAAGCTGTCCGCTGTGCTCAGGCCGAGCGTCGCGGAGCCACTGCTTCCAGTGTTCGGGGAGAATATCGACGGCACTTTTCATTGATCAGTAAGAAACGCAAAACGCCTCCCGCACCAGCGGCACGGGAGGCGTTTCGATCAAAAAGATCAGTCCGGTCAGAATGTGACGCCCAGACGGATCATGAACGTGTTGAGGTTGGTGCCTTCGTCGACCGAGAATGACGTGCCGGCGAATTCGAAGTCTTCGACCAAACCGTCGACGCCGAACTGGTAGCGGGCTTCGAGGAAGGGGCTGAAGAACGGTAGACCCAGGTCGACGCCGATACCGACAGCGCCGCCGACGGTGAAGTCTTTGACTTCGACATTGTCATCGCTGGCGTTGGCGAAGCGAAGGACGGGACCAGCGCTGACGTAGGGCTGAATCAGCGGCGTGATGACAC
>CAXBBB010000495.1:0-2827 GCA_963973615.1 uncultured Rhodothermales bacterium
CGCGCTCCCATTGCCCCGATTCGTCGTAGAGCCGAGCGTCGAGTTCGACGTTGCGCGGAAGCTCGGCGGTGAGTGCGCCAATGCGGAATCGGATGCGGCGGTCGGTGGATGCGAGCTCAAGCGCACAAACGCCAGCGTTCGGGCAGTCGATCGGCACACCGTCACGCTCCGCAGCTTGGAGGTAGGGCGTAGGGGGAGGCTGGGCATCGTCCACCCTATCGGGCCGGAGTACGGCCATGCCCTTGATCGTAGGGAGCCACACCGTGCCATCGGGCCAGACCAACCGGGCACCCTGAAACCCGCCGTTGGCCTCGGTACTCGGGAGGCCGTCCGCCGACGTGAAGAGGCGAACGTGAGGAAGCTCCGCTTCGCCGTCCAGAAACGCGTCGAGGTCCCGCCGATAGGTACGGGCAAGTCCCTGGTTATGGGTCGACCAGAGACGGTCGCGGGCGTCGAGGTGGAGAACAGAGACGAAGTCGTCGGGCAATCCGTCGGACTCTCGAAAGCGCGGGACGCTGGACAGGGTCAATGTTTTCGAACGGCCCCTCCTCTGCGCTTCGCGGTCGAGGCGATAGATCCCGCCGCCGTAGGTACCGACGTAGAGTGTGCCGTCGGACGCCTGCGCAAACGTGCGCGCATCGCCCTCAACGCGGAGGATTGGGACGAACCTTGTTCCGTCGAAGCGCGAGACGTAGCCAGGTCCGCCGATCCACAGCACGCCCTCTGCATCCTCGAAAAACTGAACGACATGGAAGGCACCGCTTCCCAGACTGTCGGACAGATGCCTGGCGGGGACGTGGACGAAAGCGCCCGAATCGGTCCGCCGGTAGATACGCCCATCGCTGCGGCGACTCGTCCACAGCGTGCCGCTGCGGTCCGTAAACAGAACGGTAGAGCCGCCCTGAAGAGAAAAGTCGGACGTCCCAACCGATGCGTCGATCAGTCGGATGCTCCCGTCTTGGATGCGGTGCAGGCGCCCTACGATGCCAGACGTCCAAACCGCGCCGTCGGGCGTTTGCGCGACTGTCCAGAGGCAGTTGGAAATGGCGGACGCCTGCTCGGGGCTGAGGTTCTCATCCGAGGGCATGTAGATGGTTCGGTCTCCTCCAGAGGTAAAGTTCAGTACCCCCTCGCAGCTCCCTGTCGTCCATACGCTGCCGTCGCGGTCACGCACGATGCTGCGGACCCCGATGGCGCCGAAATCGCCCAGGTCGACCGATCCGATATGGTGCGGGCGCAGGCGCATCACTCCGTCGGACTCGAGCGCGACCCAGACGACGCCGGTTTCGTCAGCGTACAACCAGTTGGCGTGCTGCGTCGCCAGCGTATCGAGCACTCTCCCGTCGGCCGAAAGCCGGTACACTCCTCCGTGGCCCGCTGCCAGGTAACCGCCCTCGTACGGGATGATGTGACGCGTCCAGCCCAAACTGGAAAACTGCTCTAATCCATCAGCCGTGATGCGGTAGATGCCCGACTCCCCCATCGCCCAGACTGTCCCTTCGGCGTCTCCGTAGAGGTCAGAGATGAGGAAGCCAACAGGCTGCGTAGTGTGCGGCGCCCACGTGCCGTCGGCAAGCTTCCAGATTCGCCCGCCGATCGAGTAGCTGTACAGTTCGCCCTCACGTCCCATCGCCACCAGTCCGTAGTGCGGGCTGCCGGGCGGTGGGTACGAGCCGAGGCGGTAGGTGGTGTCGGCGCGAACGAGATGTATAGAGGTGTCGGCTTCCTGCTGCGATTGAAGGATAATCGCGTCTGTGTATTCGTCACGCGCGTGACCATACACATCGTGTGCAGCCAACTGCTCAGCCAGCGAATCGCCTCGGACGCGCCAGATACCGTGCCCCATCACGACGGCGCACATTCCCTCTCCGGGACACGGCATCAACCCCTCTCCATAGACGGTACCTCCGCGCGGAATGCCCCGCAGCGGTGCCGATTGAAAGGTGTAGCCGTCGAAGCGAGCGGGCGTGCCGAAGCCCCCCATCCAGACCGATCCGTCGCTGCCACGCAGCACGCGCAAGTTCGAGTTCTGCGGCAGCCCGTTGTCGACATTCCAGACGGTGGCCTCGAAGCCGTATCGCACCAAGCCTTCCCACCCCGGCTGGGCGTACACGCACTCCACTCCCGCAGTCCATGCGAGCAGCAAGAAGAGTACAATGTGTGGTACGACGAAGCGGCGCACGCAGGTATTTGGGATGCCGATACAGTCCGGTGAGAGGTAGGTATCGACCGGAGCGCTCGGTTCATAACCTACTGCGCACAGAGCGCTTACGGTTTACCAAATCCGATACGTATCAATCCAATCCATACGTCTGCGCAATTTGCTCGGGCGTCAGCGTTTCGGACTCGGCGCCGGGGATGGCCGACTTTTCGAGCACGAATCGGCCCAGTACTAAGGCGTCGAGATGCGTCGCGCGAAAGCAGCGGTAGGCGTCTTGGGGCGTGGCGACGATAGGCTCACCTCGGACGTTGAAGCTCGTGTTCACCAAAACCGGCGTTCCGGTCCGCTCGCCGAACGCGGACAGCAGGGCGTGGAAAAGCGGATTGTGCTCGCCGTCGACGGTCTGCACGCGCGCCGATCCGTCGACGTGCGTCACGGCAGGAATGGGGCCGCCGACGCTCCCCAATTGACCCAAGCCTTCGCCTTCAACTGTCGCGTTCTGGACCGGAGCTACAAGCAGCATGTAGGGTGACGGTGCGTCCAGGTCGAAGAACTCTGCCGCCCGCTCGGCTACGACCGAAGGTGCGAATGGGCGAAAGCTCTCTCTGAACTTGACCTTGAGGTTGACCGTCCGCTGCACCTCGCGTCCGCGCGCATCGGCGAGGA
>CAXBBB010000496.1:0-2815 GCA_963973615.1 uncultured Rhodothermales bacterium
CGCGCTTCTACCTGCCGCAGTCGTCAGACGTACGGATGGAAGCCTACGACTTGATGGGTCGCCGCGTGGCGGTTCTCGCCGAGGGCAACCAGGCGCAGGGCTGGCGCGAGGCGTCGTGGCCGGGTGGTCTGAGCGCCGGCGTCTATCTGGTACGATTGCGTGCGGGATCCGAGACGCAGACGCGGCAGGTCGTCGTCGTGCGATAATGCCTACATACTTATTTCCGAATATCATGCTTCGCGTTTCCCTCCTCGTCGCCGTTTTTCTGATCGGCCTTCCGTTTTCCGCATCAACCCAACCCGTTTCAGGCGATTGCCACATGGCGTATCGTACCAATGAGAAGCCGGGGTTTGGTCCGACTGGGCGATCCGAAGCGCTACTCTCAGTCAACAACGTCCGCGCTGCGCTGCGCAACGATGGCTCGCTGTTCTATGGCTACGGGGGAGACGGGTACCAGGTGGGGGAGTCGACTGGGCGGATCGGATACTTCACCTATGTGCTCTGGATTGGGGGACTGGTCGACGGCGAGATCCGCGCATCGGCGAACGACTATGGCGATGGTGAACTGTGGCCCGGCCCGCTCGACGAACAGGCGACCCCTGCTGACCCGACCTGCCGCGTCTACGACCGCATCTGGACGATCTCGGCAGGTGACCTGGCCGCTTACGACGCGACGGGCGCGGGAACGGACGATCTGATCGACTGGCCGACAGGACTGGGCGCCCCTACCGTACAACTCGCCGACCGCGACGGCCGCGACAACGACGGCGACGGGCTGGTCGACGAGCGGTGGGAGGGCATTCCCATTGATGTGATGGACCTGCCACTGGCCCAGCGCAAAGACCGCGTGATCGATTTGGCAGCAGGTGAGCGTCCCGACCTGGCAGGCGATCAGATGGCGTGGTGGATCACCAACGACGTGGCTGGCCAGCACTACGAAACACAGTCTGCACCGATGGGCATAGAACTCCACACGACGGCCTACGCCCACCGTGTGAGCGGTCCCTTGGCCAACACGACGTTTTACCGTTACCGCCTGTTCAACCGCTCAGACGCCGCCATCGACTCGGTCTACCTGGGCTTCAACTCAGACGCGACGCTCGGCGGAGAAGACCAGGACGACAGCATCGGCGCCGACACGACGCTCGGAATGGGCTACTACTTCAACGAGGACAACTTCGACGAAGGGGTTAACGGCTACGGAAGCGCCCCGCCTGCCCTTGGACTGGCGTTCATCGGGCAGAGTTGGGAGCCGAGCGCGCAGCAGAAGAACGGATTGGCGGCACTCGTCCAGCACAGTCACACTGGAGGTCCCTATGGACATCCCCGTGACGCAGAAGATTTCTACCACTACCTGACCGGACGCTGGGATACCGGAGAGCCGATTTATGCATGTGGGTGGGGCAGTCCTCATGGGTCAGGTGTCCACGAGTGGATCGCGAACTCTGATACTGTTCGAACGGCGACCATCATGTACCCCGGCGATCCGGTCACTCAGCAGTTCTGGAGTCAGTCGAACGGGTTCGAAGGGTGTAGTACGGCAGACTACTTGCTGGGTCAACGATCTGGCTCAGGTGGCATGCAATACTTCATCCAAAGCACGGGGCCTTTCGAACTTGCGCCGGGTGCCGAGCAGGAGGCGACGTTGGCCGTCGTGTGGAGTCGAGGGGTGGATCACCTCAACTCGATCACCCGGCTCCGCGCGGACATGTCCGAGGTTCGGTCGACGTACCGGGCGCCGCGCGCGCGTCCGTTGCCCGCTGCTGCACCGCGGCTGCTCGCTCCGGCGCCGGGCGTGACACTGGCAGGCGGACAGCCCGTCCCATTTATGGCCGACGTGCCAGACGTGTATGCCATCACCCAGATTCAACTGGCGCGCGATGAGGGCTTTACCGAAGAAGCCAGTCTGCTTGACAGCCGGTTGATTCCCCTGGCGCCGGGCCGCTATTTCACGCGGACGCGGTTTGTCTCGGGTGCGCAGGCAGGCGAGTGGTCCGAAACTGTCGCCTTCGACGTATCGACCGATTCGCTGGGCTACCAGGATGACCTTACCGACTTCAAGGTCGTCGCCAACGCCGGCGGTGTGCTCGGTCAGCCGTCGGGCGCAGCGGCAGAGTTTAGGGGTTTCCCCGGCTTGGGTCGCACACGCGCGGCTGAGCAGCAGGCAACCGATGCGGGCGGTAGCGATCCGTCGAGTCAGGAGCATCAGACGCTGTGGCTCATCGCCGACGATCAACCTCTTTCCCGTACGGCTGGATCGTTCGAGCACTTTCAGTCGCGTGTCACCCAGTACAGCGGCGGGTTCGGCAATCCCGACGGCGGCCTGTCGTTCGTCCTGCCCGACGACTACGAGATCCGTTTCACCGGCAGCGGAAAGGCATGGGACTATTTCTCCGATGCCGAACGCGTTATCGACGTCCCATTCGAGTTGTGGAACGTCGGCACGGTCACGCCCGACGACGCATCCGACGATTTTAGGCTTGTGCCTTACGTCCGCGATCTCAACGGCAATGGTCGCTTCGACCTCACCGCCGACGATCACTCGCTGTCGAGCGGCGCCAACGATCCGTACACCGACTCGATCTACTGGGTCTCACCCGCCAACCGTACGCCGGGCACGCAGGGCTACGACGCGTTCATTGCTGCCGTCGAGACCAAACTGGCGGCAGGCGAGGAGCCGTCCAACTCGTGCGTCGGCTGGGCCGATCCGCTGGGAGGGGGCGTTCAGGTCGACGCCAACCGGCTCGATCCGGCGTGCAATGGCGTCGCGCTGATGCACCGAATGGTGTTCGTCTCCTACAACGGCTCGGTAGGC
>CAXBBB010000497.1:0-2806 GCA_963973615.1 uncultured Rhodothermales bacterium
CGTCGAAGGTAGAGTAGAAAGGCGTCAAGCGGTACCGAACACGATCGAAATGACGACTGCGAGCGCACCGGCGACGGCAGAAAGGGTGACGATGGCGCGTGTGGCGGGAGAGGACGACTGGGAGACCATGGGGGAGTCGTGAGTGCGAGTGTGGGGGACCTGTGAAGAATAAGGAAGCCGAGTTCATGTATCAAGCGAGGTCGCAGATTTACTCGCGTTCCTACCTTTGTACTCCGCATCGCTGCGTCACCGGTGATTCGGACGATGCCATTCTCATTCCGACCAACCGATCTTAGCCGATGCGCCTGATTCTACTCGTCGCCCTCGTCCTTGCCCCCCACGTCGCCACTGGGCAAACTGCTGTCCCCGCACCCGAGCGCGGCACCAACGGCATGGTTGTCTCGGCACACACCGACGCATCCGCCGCCGGAAGGGAAGTGTTGATGGCTGGTGGTAACGCGGTCGACGCCGCAGTAGCGACAGGCTTCGCGCTGGCCGTCACCTATCCAGTCGCAGGCAACGTCGGAGGCGGGGGCTTCATGGTGATTAGGGAGCCGGACGGAACGGCGACGACCTACGACTACCGCGAGCGTGCGCCGTCCGGTGCCACGCGCGATATGTTTCTCGACTCGACCGGCGCGTTCGTCCCAAGCCGCTCACAGCGCGGCTACCTCGCGTCGGGTGTGCCGGGAGCCGTCGCCGGAATGCTCAAGGCCCATGCGGATCACGGACGCCTTTCGCGCGCCGCTGTCCTCGCCCCGGCCATCCGTCTGGCCCGTGAAGGGTTTGTCCTCACTCAACGCCACGCCGACCGCTTCAACGCCTACCGCGACGAGTTCAAGAAGTACCCGTCGACGGTCAAATACTTCCTGCCCGCCGACACGTCGCAGCGCTGGCTACCGAACCACGTCTTCGTCCAATCCGATTTGGCCGACGTACTCCAGCGCATCGCCGACGAAGGCCCTGATGGATTCTACCGGGGGGAAACCGCGCGCCTCATCGCAGCCGAAATGGAGCGCGGCGATGGCCTGATCAACGAGGCCGACCTCGCCGACTACTTCGCCGTCGAGCGCGAGCCGATCACGGGCTTCTATCGCGGCCATAAGATTTTGACGATGCCGCCACCGTCGAGCGGAGGCATCGCTGTGATGCAGTTGCTGCACTCCGTCGAACCCTATCCCGTTCGCGAGCTAGGCTACGGGTCGAGCGCGCTGACGCACCTCATGGCCGAAGCGATGCGCCGCGTCTACGCCGACCGCGCCGAGTTCTTGGGCGACCCTGATTTCGTCGACGTGCCCATCGCAGGTCTGGTTGATCCCGACTACACGCGTGACCGCATGGCCAACTTCAACCCCTATCGCGCGACCGGCAGTGGCGACATCACCCACGGCGCCCCCCACGAATCCGACCAGACGACGCACTACAGCGCAGTCGACAAGGACGGACAGGCCGTCAGCGTAACGACGACGCTCAACGGCGGCTATGGCTCGATGGTCGTCGTCGATGGCGCGGGCTTCTTTCTCAACAACGAGATGGACGACTTCTCGGCCAAACCCGGCACCGCCAACATGTTTGGACTGCTAGGCGCCGAAGCCAACAGCATCGTCCCCGGCAAGCGGATGCTCTCATCCATGACCCCAACCATCGTTGAAGACCCCGACGGCGAGTTGCTGCTCGTGACGGGCACGCCTGGCGGAGCCACGATCATCACGACGGTCTTCCAAGTCATTCTCAACGTCGTCGACCACGAGATGGACATCCAGCGCGCCGTAGACGCGGGCCGCATCCACCACCAGTGGTTCCCCGACGAACTCCGCTACGAACCCTACGCGCTTGGCCCCGACGCCGTCGACAACCTCGAACTACGCGGCTGGGATGTCGTCGCCCGTCGCGGAACGGGGCACCCCCGCCAGCATCCTCGTCCGCCCCGAAACCCGCTATCAGGTCGATCCCTCCGGCCTAGACGAAATCCAAATCCGGTCGACGATGCGGGTGCTGCTCGGAGCGCCGGACCACCGCGGTGAGGGTGGAGCGAGTGGGTATTGAGGTCAGAGAGGCTGGTTAACGTCCCGACTTTCCCCACCCTCAACCTTCCGCCCACACCATCACCCCTGCGGCCTCTCCACCGTCATCCCCAACTTGATCGGGGATCCGTAGGAATACCAGCAGCGCAGCCGCCAACGGCCCTCTGGCTCTCCTCGCACAGGGTAGTCCGGCTTCTCCAGATGGCTACGCGGGCTGGATTCCCGCCTGCGCGGGAATGACGGTGGGGGGGAGGAATGCGAACCCCCCACATCGCCGCTCACCCTACAGCAGGTCCGCCAAGTCCTCCCACTCTGGGTTCGTCTCCTCGATTATTGCCAGCTTCCACGCACGATTCCACTTTTTGAGACGCCGCTCCCAAGTGGTGGCATCTCTGATGTCGTCGAAGGTCTCCACGCGGACGAGCCGGTGTATGGCATAGCGCTTAGTGAACCCGTCAACTACGCCGTCTCGGTGTTGCTGCAGGCGTTTGGACAGGTCGCTGGTGACACCGATGTAGAGCGTGCCGTTGCGTTGGCTAGCCAGGATGTAGACGAAGCCACTCTTCATGGGTAGGCGGTGCATCCGGCAGGACACGGCACTCGCGCTCGTCTAGGTCCACTCGTGCATCTCCTTGGTGATCTCCTCAGTCGCAACGGGAACAGGGTATTCGCCCGAGAAGCACGCGTTGCAGAAGCCTTTCGCTTCGGGATTGGCGGTGTGGACGGCCTTCATCATGCTGTCGACCGACACGTAGGCGAGGGAGTCCACGCCCAGCCACTTC
>CAXBBB010000498.1:0-2805 GCA_963973615.1 uncultured Rhodothermales bacterium
CCGCCCCATCGCGTCGTACAACCGCGCGTCAACGGTCTGCTCAACGCGCACGACCAAGTCGACCGTCGCCTGTCGCACGAATGGATTGGGCCGCACGGTCATTGCGACGACCTCTTCAGACGTGCGGACTTCGACTTCTTCGTCGATGGTGAACAGCGTGGAGACACCAGTCGCCGAGATGGTGCGGAAGCGGTAGGTGTAGCGGCCCGGCGGAAGGCCCGGGTCGACAAACGTGAGCGCTCGCTGTCCCGCCGAGGGCACAACCTCGCCGACTTTCTCGAACGGATCTCCGAAGTAGCTGCGCTCGACTTCGATGCGTGCTATATCGGTGGCGGCGAGTTGAAAATCGAGCGTGACGGTCGAGCCGTTGGCATTGGCCGAGAACGAGGCGAGGAGGTTGTTGAGCAGCAAAGCGCAATCGGCACCCAGTGGCCATCCCATGTCGGAGAAAATGGCGCAGGTAAACGGCCCCGGGCTGTAGACGGTCTCCTGGCGGGCCAGTTGAGGCGTCATCAGCGAGTTGGGCGATCCGGCGGGAAACACGTCCTCGTCGAGGTGTGCGATGGACGATCCTGCCTCAAAGCCCGACGGGGCGAACAGCTGGACAGGCAGATCACTGCTCGCGCCGCGAAGGATCGGGCCGTCGAAGAAGATCCCCTCGCTCTGCAGGACGTCGCCGAGCGCGCGTGATGGATTGGTATAGGTGAGCAGGGCGCGGTCGTCGCGGTCTTCAAGGAAGCGGTCGAAGATGACAGGCGAGGTGACGCCGCCGTCCGTAAACCCAAAACATCCCTGGCCGGGAGCGCCACACTCCAGCCCGTTGCTGGCGTCGCCGTCATCGAAACTGAAGCTATCGAAGAAGCCCAGCCCGTGCCCGATCTCGTGGAGGACGACGGTCGCAAAGTTGTAGTCGCTGGCCGGTGTGTTCTGGTCCGTTCCGAAGTACCAGTTGCTGAAGTCGGAACTGAACCGGGCTTGGATGTCGGCATCTGAGCCGGTCTCGTTGCGCCCAGCGAGGGCTTCGGCGAGTGCGGCGGGATACCACGTGTTGGGACGAGGCAGGAAGCTGTCGTCGCGAAAGATGAATGTCGTGCCTGCTGATCCGAGTGTACCCTCGCCGAGCGCCTCCCACGACGCGTCGATGACGATGGGAGTCGACGAGGTGACGTGGGTCGCCCAGATGTCGGCGGCGAACGAGAAAGCAGTCCGGGCGGCAGCGGGGAAGTTGGTCGAGTAGCGCACCTGAAACGTCGCCGACTGCTGCGCTTTCCCGAATCGAGGACCGACACCCGCCAGCGCGCGTGAGTCCGGCACGACGGTGTTCGCCGTAGAGTCTTTGGCGATCAGCGTGTGCCACAGGATCGGCCGCCGGTTTTCTATCGTCAGGTGCTGTTCGCACAACTCGCTATGCACATGGTTCAGCAACTCGGCGAGTTGAGACGACGCATCGGCAGGCGAGAGGTGCGTGGAGGGCTGCGCCATCGCGGGTAGAGCGAGGAACAGGAGGAATAGATAGAAGACGTGACGCACCGGCAGCGGGAAAACTCAGACGTAGACGGAACGGCCAAGCTACGTGTGTTCGGGTGCCGAGCAAATGAAAGTGGGCGGACGTTACGTGGAAGGGGCCACACGTGGGGATGACCCGATCATATCGGCGGTGCCCACAACCCAGCGCGCACGGCTTCGTAGCCGCGCCACAGGTACCACGATCCGACGCTTCGCCACGGTTTCCAGTAGGCATCGGCGTGAGCAGTCAGGGCGGCCTTCAGTGCCTTCTCGGACTGCCAACCTCTGGAGGCTCCGGCATCCGGGCCGCCGTAGACCAGTGCGAAGCCCTGCCGAACGGCCAGATCGCCCAGGGGCAGCACATCGGGGCGGTGGAGGGTGAACAGCAACAACATGTGGGCCGTCCACACGCCGATTCCGCGCACGTTGGTCAGTCGCTCGACGAGTTCCTGATCGTCCATCGGCTCCATCGCGGCGCGGTTGGGCACGGTGCCCTCCATCGATTTCGCGGCCAGGTCGTGCATCGAAATCGCCTTGCTGCGCGACACGCCTGCCGTGCGAAGGGTGTCGAGGTCCAGGCTCGCCAACGTCGCTGGATCATTGGGGTCGCCGTGGATCGACAGCAAGTCGGTTAGACGCCCATAGATCGTGCGAGCGGCGCCAGTCGATACCTGCTGCGACGTGATGCTGCGAACCAGATGCGCGTAAGGTTCGCCGGGGCGCGGTGCTAAAGGACACGGACCGGCGTGGGCGATCAGGCTCGCCAAAATCGGGTCACGCTCGGCCAACTGGTGTACGGCGGCAGCAACGTCGTAGCGGGGGGAGAGAGCGTCGGTCAACTCAGGCATGCCCGAAGCTACGACGGATGCAGGCGTGACGTCGGCGCATAAAAAAACCTCGGGCGCTCGCGGCAAAGCCGAAAGGACCCGAGGTCGAAGCCAGGCACGAGAGGCGGCGTGTGCCTGGCAGGTGGTGTACTATGGGATTCAGAGCGGTTTGTTTCCGCTACGGTAAGAGAAGGTGCCGTGAGGACGCGCGCATTCGCGATCAGCAGCCATACGGTATGTCGACCTCGGCGCGGTCCATCCAGAGCCAGCCGATCCGTCCGTTGGGCGTGCGGACGCGTGCCCACCACTGCGCCTGCTCTTCCTCCTCGATGACGACGCCGAACGGCTGGTAGTCGCTCGCCACGTCCATCGTCTCGCCCAATCGACCGTCGTGCCAGACGCGGTAGGCGCCTTCGCCGACGTAGCCGAGCGTGAGTACGCGCGCGCCGTCGGGTAGCGTCTGGTATGTCTC
>CAXBBB010000499.1:0-2804 GCA_963973615.1 uncultured Rhodothermales bacterium
GCCCTGCGTACCGATGTAGATCCAGCTTCCCGCCGTCATCTGCCCGTACATCGTCAACCCCGCCGCCTCGTGCTCCCGAAACCGATCCCACGTCGCCCAGCGTGGGACCAGCCAACTGTTGGCGATCAACACGCGCGGCGCCTGATCGTGCGTCCGAAACACGCCGACGGGCTTGCCGCTCTGGACGAGCAGCGTCTCGTCGTTCTTCAGCCTCCGCAGCGTGTCGACGATGCGATGGTACGACGGCCAATCGCGCGCAGCCTTGCCCGAGCCACCGTAGACGACCAAATCGTCGGGCCGCTCGGCGACGGCGGGGTCGAGGTTGTTCATCAGCATGCGGAGCGCCGCTTCCTGATGCCAGCCTTGGCAAGACAGTTGGGAGCCGTGCGGAGCGCGAATCGGAGAAGCCATCGGAATCGGGGAAGAGACGCCCATATGCTACTCCTCCACCGTCCCTTCGCAAAAGAGGCAACCGATAGTATTATTCCACCTTCGCTTTCGATCTCGCAGCAAATCCGCCTTTCTGCCTTCGACCTGCCGACTATGGACGCTATCGACCATCGCTTACTCGACGAAGTACAAGCCGACGCGCGTCTCAGCTACGCCGAACTCGGCCGCCGCGCCGGACTCTCACCGCCTGCCGTCGCCGAACGCCTCCACCGGCTGGAAGCCGACGGGGTTATCACGGGGTACCACGCCATCGTAGATCCCGCGCGCATGGGTCGCCCGGTCCAGGCGATCCTCCACATGCAGGTCGACCGCGCCCAATTTCAGCGCAGCCTCGTCCGGATTCAGCAGATGAACGATGTGCTCGAATGCTACCGAACGACCGGCAGCAGCTCGCTCCTGATGGTCGTCGCCGTTGCATCAATGGAGGCGTTGGAAGCCCTAATCGACCGCTTGCTCCCGTTCGGCGAGCCGGTCACCCAGATGGTGCTTTCGATGCCCATCCCTCGCCGAGCCGTAGCGCCCGCTGATGCTGGTCGGGCGCAATAAGCCAACTCAGACAATCAGTGAGCGTAGCGGACCGGCGGCAGGTAGAGCCAGACCAACGCCCCCAATCCACCGGTGACAGTCGTGGCTACTATCGCCGTAAGGAAGCCAAAAAGAGCTAAAGAGAGAGCAGCGCCACCCCAGAATCGACCGAGAGCGAAGACGAACACAAAGGCCCCAAACAGCACAGAAGTGATCAGAATCACGCGCAACGTGAGGCGGCGCAGTGACGCTATATCCAATTCCGACGAGCGTCTTTCCCACCACACGGTCAGCCAGAGTCCTAGCGGCATCGCTAGTAATCCGAAGAAGGAGAGCGTGCTTAGCGATCGTCCAGTTTCGCTCGGATCAGAGACTGTGTTTCCCAAAAGGAACTGCCCAATGAGGAGGGCGCAACAGAGGAGGGTATAGCGAATCGGCTTGGACATCGGCATGATCTGTTTAGAAATTGCAATCAGAATACGGCGCCCGGTTGATTACCCTCACACTTCCGTTGGCGGCGGGACGGCGTCGGAGGCGGGGAAGGTTTCGCGCAGCGCTTCTTCGCGCTGCGGGTCGCCTTCATCGACGGCTTCCTTCGCACCCGTGAATACCTGGGCTTCGCGTTTGGCTTCGGCGGTGACGGCATAGAGCGTGCGCAGGATGTCGGCCTCTTCAGCGGACCCGTACGCTTCGAGTCCAGCTTCGGCGGCTTGGACGGCGAGGGCGGCGGCGTCACGGCTCAGCGTCGAGGCGCGGCCCAGCATATCGGCCAGTAGCAGGTGCGTTTCGGCGACGTCGTAGAGCGTGCGTAGGCGACGCGGATCGGCCAAGTCGCCGCGCTGGTCGGAGCAGTAGGCGGCAGCCATGCGCGCGTGCTTGTAGACGGACAGGGCCGTTTCGATCAGGCGCTCAGAGTGGGTTTGGTCGGACATGGCGAGATAGAGTCGGGTGAGTAGAGTGTGAAGGTATCGGATACCGCAGCGTCGGGCGTTGAAGAGCGCGTAACACCCTGCTCTCTTCGAGCGGCTGTCCGCGCGTGCTTCTCGGATTGGGCACGATCTTCGACCCGTTTACGGTCTCCCCTTCCGCTATCTTTCGATTCCCGTTTCCAACCGTATGAAACCGTTTCTACGCCGCCCGGCCGCCCTCTGGTCGCTGTTTGCTGTCCTTTTTGCGCTTCAGACCGTCCAGCCGACTACACGTGCGCAGGCAGGCACCGATCTGCTCACGCGCGTCCAGCAGACCTACTCCAATGCCGGTTCGTTCCAGGCCGATTTTACCCAGTCCATCGACGGCACGTCCGGATCGGAACGAGTCGACGGCACGCTGCGCGTCAGCGGCGACCGATTCAGCGTCTCGGCAGGTGGACAGCGCTTCGTTACCGACGGCGTAACGACGTGGCTTCACAATGAGGCCACCAACCAGGTCATCATCAACGATTTCAGCTCAGGCGAAACCGTTTTCGCCCCATCGCGCTTTCTGACCGACGCGAGCAGTAAATACCGCGTCGTCTCCTCTACTGACGCAGGCAGCGGACAGACCGATTTGCTGCTGCGCCCAACCGACGCGTCCGAGTTCTTCGATAAGGTGACGCTGCGCGTTCGCCGTTCGGATGCAACGGTGATGTCGATCGAGTTAAGTGACCTCAACGGCACGACCATGCGCTACACGCTACGCAACGTCCGCATGGGTAGCCGCCAGGGTGCCGACGCCTTCCGCTTTACACCTCCGCGCGGGGCCGAGGTCGTCGACTTGCGTTCGTGAGTCGGCAGGGCGGATTCAGTGAGCAGAACCGATCCCGGCTAGTTCAGGCCGGTAGTGTACTGCTC
>CAXBBB010000500.1:0-2804 GCA_963973615.1 uncultured Rhodothermales bacterium
CCGACAGCGCCCCGTTCTTCGGTGTCACCATCGCCTGCCTGGACGACGAAGGCGTGCAGCGCATCCTGGGCCGCATCCGCCGCCGCGTCACCACCTATGGCCTCTCGCGCCAAGCCGACGTGCGCGCCGACGACGTGCGTCACGACGGGGCTGTTACCACGTTCGAAGTCGTCTCGCAAGGCGAGCGGATGGGGCGTATCGCGTTTCCGTCGCCGGGCCTGCACAACCTGCGCAACGCGCTGGCCGCTGTGGCTGTCGGGCTCGAACTCGATATGCGTTTCGACGACATCGCCGGAGCGTTGGAAGGGTTCTCGGGCGTTGATCGCCGCTTTCAGGTCAAAGGCGAAGCCAGCGGCGTGATCGTGGTCGACGACTACGCGCACCACCCGACCGAAGTCGAAGCCACGCTCGACGCTGCCCAGACCGCATTCGCCGGGCGTAGGGTCGTCGCCGTCTTCCAGCCGCATCTGTACAGCCGCACGCACGACCTGATGGACGCGTTTTCGCGGGCGTTCTTCGACGCCGACGTGCTGATTCTGACCACCATCTACGGCGCGCGCGAGACGCAGGAGCAGTATCCCGATGTCAGCGGCGCCACGCTCGCCGAGCAAGCCAGAGCCAACGGGCACCGGGGCGTCGTCTACGTGTCCGCGATGGATAACCTCGAAGCCACACTCGACCGCGTCGTAAGGCCCGGCGATGTCGTCGTGACGATGGGCGCCGGGCCGATCTACAAGTGGGGCAACGCACTTCTCGAACGCTTGCAAGCGAAAAGCGGAGAGGACGCATGATTCGGATTCCCCTGAAATGGATCGTCGCCGTCGTGCTGACGCTGCTCGTCGCTGGCGGCGCGGCGTGGTACGGCTACGTGCTCCCCGTCGAGCGCATCACCATCGTTGACGCCCAACACGCCGACGCCGATCAACTGCTGCGCCTTGCCCGCGTCGATACGTCGATGGCGATGCACGAAGTCGACGCCGGGCTGGTGGCGGACCGCGTGAGGCGTCATCCATGGGTGGCAGGTGCCAACGTATTGCGGATGCCGGACGGTACGCTGCGCATTCGTGTGACCGAGCGCACGCCCGTCGCTCTCGCCCTTGACGGCAACGGCGATGCCGCATTCTACCTCGACGCGCGCGGCTACGCGATGCCCGCGACCGACGCCGCCGTTTTCTATGTGCCACTCGTACGCGGCGTCCAGTCTCCTTCGCACCCGACGCGCCCGGTCGCCTCGGCTGCTCTGCGTGCCCTGCTCGTCGACCTCGCCGCGATGGACGAAGAGGAAGCCACACTCACCGCCGAGTTCGTCGTCACCCGAGGCGGGATCGACGCGTGGACGCCTGCTACGCCCAGCGGCCGGAGCCTGCGCGTGCGCCTGGGCGATCACTCGTTCGCCCGCAAAATCTCCGCTTTGGACGCCTTCTGGCACCAGTCGCTGCTCACGCACCCAACGCGTGACGTAGCGACGATCGACCTGCGCTTCGACGGCCAACTCATCACGACCGGAGGTGACGCATGAGCGCCATTCTCTACCACCTTTCCTATCGGATCTGCTGATCCATCCTACCGGCAGGCCGCGCTTTCGGGGAAGAGAGCAACGTCCGCCATCCATCACCTGGGCTATGAGGCCCCACACACCATCAACATTATGAGCGAACGCATCGTCGTCGGCGTAGACATCGGCACCACCAAGGTGTGTGCGATTGTCGCGTCGCACGTCTCGGGGGGAGACGTTCAAGTACTCGGCGTCGGTATGGCGCCCAGCGACGGACTCAATAGGGGCGTCGTCGTCAACATCGACAAAACGGTTTTCGCCGTCCAGCAGGCGGTCAACGAGGCCGAGCGGATGGCGGGCGTCGAAGTCAAGCGCGTGATCGTCGGCATCGCGGGCGATCACATCGAGAGCCGCCAGAGCCGGGGCATCATCACCATCAACAACCGCTCGGGCGAGATTACCGAGGGCGACGTACAGCGGTTGCTCGAAGACACGCGCCAGGTCGACGTGCCCAGCGACCGGACGATCCTGCACGTCATCCCGCAGGAGTTCGTCGTCGACGGGCAGGACGGCGTGTTCGACCCGGTCGGCATGAGCGGCAAGCGACTGGAAGCCAAAGTTCACATCATCACCGGGCTGGTCAGCGCGACGCGCAATATCCACCGGTGCATCGAGAAAGCAGGCTACGAAGTCGCCGATATCGTACTAGAACCGCTGGCATCGAGCTACGCGGTCCTGCATCCCGACGAGAAAGAGATCGGTGTCGCGCTGATCGACATTGGTGGCGGCACGACCGACATCGCCGTGTTCGAGGAAAACACGATCCGCCACACCGCTGTCATCGCGATTGCGGGCAACAAGGTCACCGACGACATCCGCCGCGGATTGGGCGTGATGCGCGAGCAGGCCGAAGCGCTCAAGCAGCAGTTCGGCGTGACGCTCGTCGACATGGCGGACGAGAACGAGGAGATCACGATTCCCGGCATCGGCGGGCGGCCCGAGAAGGCGGTCGGGCGCAGCGTGCTGGCGCAGATCGTGCAGCCGCGCATGGAGGAGATTCTGGAGTTCGCGGCCGTCGAAATCCGGCGCACCAACTACGGACAGCACCTTTCAGGCGGCGTCGTACTCAGCGGCGGCGGCGCGCTGATTACCGGAACAGCCGAACTCGCCGCCGACATTCTGGGCGTCGAAACGCGCATCGGACGCCCCATCGGGCTCGAAGGTGCGCTCTACGACCAGGTCGACGATCCCAAGTTCGCCACGTCGGTCGGGTTGGTGCTCTACGGCATCCGCCCCGAAGTGATCGGCG
>CAXBBB010000501.1:0-2802 GCA_963973615.1 uncultured Rhodothermales bacterium
CCATAGAGCGTGTAGTAGGGCGCACCTTGCCACCAGTGCTCAACCACGACGTAGCGCCCGTATGACGAAGAACGCTCGTTGTGGTTGACGTAGACCACGCGGCCCTGATCGACCGAGCGCACATCATCGAGCGGTTCGCCTCGCCCGTCGCGCTCGGTTGGCTGAATGTCCAGCCCCTCGTGGAAACGCGTAAACACGACGCTGCCGTCGCGTGCACGCTCCTGATTGCGAACGAATCCGTACTGCCCCCCCTGCCACGGGGCTGACCGAACACCCTCGAAGGTGCGATCGGTGTACATGTAGAAGTCTGGTCCATTACCGTGGAGCAGCGCCGAGTTGTCGGTCGGCATAACGAGCCGCAGCGACTGCGCGTGAGCGGGGGCACAACAAGTCAGCGCAACCAGTAGCGCCGGGAGAAAGCGAAGCACAGGCGGATTACTCGGTCTTGGCGTCGACGAGACGATAGTACATCCCCATCGGGTCGTCTTCGAGTAGTTCGAGCGTACCGCTAACGGTTAGCGGATCGTACGAGAATGCGATAGGGCCGCCCAGGCGCACTTCGATCATCGCTTCGGGGCCGCCGGGCATGCAGTAGAAGCAATTGGCGACCGGGAACGCGCTCAGGATGAAGTGCGCCTGCTCGGCAGCCTGCTCGAGAGGAAGCATGAACCCCTCGACCTTGACGCTCTGCCCAGCGAGCGAGCGGACCTGCTGCTCGAACTCGGGCACGAAGCGTGCATCGGAGCGGACGAGTTTGACCTGGGCGAGCGTCTCCCACGCCACGTCGGTTTGAGCGCTTGCCGGGACAGCAAGAACAAGTAGAAGGAGGACCGTGAGGTAGCGCATTGAAAAGGTGTGTTTCTGGGATCTACGACGCAGCGGGGACCACCGTTTCCACTGGGGCCGCATCGAATGTGGAGGAATAACGTCACACCAACTTTATTTCGCCTCCCGTTTGCCGATAACGAGCGAGTCCCCTCCCTCGACGCTTCCTCATGTCTCGTCTCCTCATCCACCGAATCAGCTTGCTCGCACTCTTCGCGCTGTTTTTGGCCGTTGATGGGGTACAAGCGCAGCAGCACCGTATCGACTGGTTCGGAGCCGATGAGGGCCTGCCGCACCTACGCGTGACCGATTTGATGCAGGACGCGCGTGGCTTTTTGTGGATCGGTACTCATGGGGGAGGCGTCGCCCGGTTCGACGGATATACGTTCGACACGTTCGACCAATCCGACGGATTGGCGTCCAACTCAATCCGCGCGCTGTACGAGCACACCGACGGAACGCTCGTGTTCGTCACCCAAGGTGGCATCACGCTGTACGATGGCTCGCAGACCGTTTCTTTCGCAGGGAGTGCCATCGGCAATCCCCAAGCTCTTTACGCCCCGAGCGCAGCTCCAGATGGCGCCATCTGGATTCCGTCCTCATCCGGGCTGCTCTATCTGGAGAAGAAAGCAGGCGTGTATCGCCCCGGAGTCGAACTCTCGGGTCGACATGTAACGTCGGTCATCTCGTATGGAGGCGAGCAGTGGGTCGGCACGACGAGTGGTCTGCACCGGGGTACATCGGGCATGCTCAGCCCGTCGCCTACTCTGCTCGCAGGCTCGCACGTCACCGCGCTGTCCCGAGGCGGCGATGGCACGCTCTGGGTCGGGACAACGACTGGGCTGTACCGCACAGAGGGCGAGCAGCTCGAACGTGTCGGGCGCACCGAGTACCACGTCGAAGTCCTTTTCACCGCCTCGGATGGGACGCTGTTTGCTCGGTCGACAGAGGGCCTGCTGCGCGTCAGCGACGGCGACGTCTCGTTGTACGCCCACGAATTCACTACATCGCACTATTCGGCACTTACAAGTCAATTCAGTGAAGACGCGCACGGGATCGTGTACCTCAGTGGATCTGACGGGGCGTACCGGTTCGTCGATCGCACGATTGAACGCATCGACGGACGAGTACCGACCTGGTCGACCCTTGTCGGGAGAGACGGCGAAATCTGGTTCGGCTCGCCGACGGCAGGAGCAGGCCGCTTCGACGGTGGCTTCCTAACCACCTTCGCTTTCCCAGACGTTCCCCCGTTCGGCTCCGATGTAGCACGCGACGCGCAAGGGCACCTGCTCTTTGCGACGATGACCGGTTTGATCCACCACGACGAACGATCCGGCACGTTTCGCCCTCTCGATGAGACCGACGGTCTCCCCTCCCGCACGATCGGCAGCCTTGAGCGCACGTCGGACGGAACGGTGTGGATCGGAACGGAACGCGGCGTTGCCCGCATGGACGGAGAGCGCATCCGCACGGTTGCTACGACGCTGAACGGCGAGCCGGTAGTCTCAATGCTCTCCCCACTAGCCGTGACGGCGGACGACCGCGTGCTGTTCGGAACGATGCAGCAGGTCACCGAGGTGCGCGGTGGCAAGCTCGTCCCCGTCGCAGCATTCGACGGTCTGGAAGGCATAATCCGCAAGCTGACGATAGGGCCAAATAACACGGTATGGGTTTCGACCAGTACGGGCCTCTACTGGACAGACACACTCGATGCTGCAGGATCATTCCAGCGTCTCCTACCCGAGCCTACCGCCTTGGTCAACGGATTCGCGTTCGATGATGGAGGATGGCTGTGGATAGCCAACAAAGCCGATGGCGTCATGGTGTATCAGCCAGATCGAAACGGCTACACCTATGCAGGCACCATAGAAGCGGACGGAGCTACGGGGCTGGGCAGCCCCACCTTTGCCGCATTCGACGACGCCGGGTCGGTGTGGATCGGGACGATGACGGGACTATATGCTATCGATGCGGCTG
>CAXBBB010000502.1:0-2801 GCA_963973615.1 uncultured Rhodothermales bacterium
GGGATCAACGGCCGCACTGGGCGACGCGCCGGGCGAGATAGCCGTACTCTCCGACCTACCGCTTGGCCGCCCGGCAACCGACGTCGTGGCGGGAGCCTATCACACCTGCGCCCTGCTCGACGATGCGACGGTGAAGTGTTGGGGGCTGGATTCGTTCGGCCAACTGGGACGCGGAAGCAACCAGCCGATGGGCGATCAACCTGGCGAAGTGGCCGCGCTCTCTGCCGTCCCTATTCCGGCGGCACACTCGCTCGTCGCTGGATTCGGCCACACATGTGCCTTGCTGACCAACGGACGCGTCGCCTGCTGGGGCGATGGGTTCTTCGGGCAACTGGGGTATGGCTCGACGGACATCGTCGGCGACGCTCCGGGCGAAGTTGCTGCTCTCACCCCGATCTCGTTTTCGTCGCCTGCCGCCGAGTTGACGGCAGGCCGTGACCATACGTGCGCCAAACTCAGCGACGGTTCGGTGACGTGCTGGGGACTTGGGTCGTTCGGGCAAACGGGCATGGACTCCAACCAGCGCCTGGGCGACGAACCCGGCGAACGCGCCGACCTGCTTCCCTCCGTCGCCCTGCCCTCCCCCGTCCTCACCCTGGACGCCGGAGCGACCCACACCTGCGCCGTCCTCGACGATATGACCTTGCGCTGCTGGGGCAGTGGCGCCCAGGGACGCCTGGGCCTGGGCGACACCCGAACGCGCGGCGACCAATCGGGCGATATGGCAGCGCTGACGCCCGTTCCCATCGGCGCCGATGTACTCCCGGTCGAGTTGGTCTCGTTCGAGGGCGTCGCATCGGGCAGCCGCGTCGTGCTACGCTGGCAGACGGCGGCGGAAACCGACAACGTCGGATTCGTCGTCGAGCATGCCTCGCTGACAGACGCAACGGAGAGCACACTCCCCGCCCCACCGCTCTGGACACCGCTCCATACCATCGCCGGAGCCGGAACGACGAACGAGACGCAACGCTACGCCTGGACGACGCCCGATTTGACTCCTGGGCGCCACCGCTTCCGCCTGCGGCAGCGTGACCTGGACGGCTCTGAACATCTGTCGCCCATCGTGGAAGTCGCTGTCGGGCTGGACGGATCGGGCTTCTTGCTGACATCCCTCCACCCCAACCCCGCACGCGACGCCTCGCACGCAACGCTGCACGTCTCTGTCCGCCAGCACGTCCGCGCTGACGTGATCGACCTGCTCGGCCGCACCATCGCCACGGTCTGGGACGGCGAACTGGATGCGGACCGCGCCCAACCGCTCGACGTCGACGCATCCCAACTGGGCGCCGGACTCTATCTGCTGCGCGTCCAGGGCGAGCGCTTCGCCACCACGACCCCGCTACGCGTCGTCCACTGACGCAGGCCAGAGAGAAGGCGGAATCTCCAGGGCGTGCGGGATACCGCGCGTCAGCGTTTCGACGACTATGGCCGCCAGCCGACGCTGCTCGGGCCACGCCAGCCGCGCCATCGCTTCGTCAGGCGCCAGCCACGCCCAATCGTCGTGCTCCTCGTCCAGGATGGGATCTCGGGTGAGTTCGGCAGCGAACGCGGGGATCACGTTGACGCGGTCGTGCTGCCACTCGTAGAACGTGTTGACACTCGCCACCGCCCACAGGCGCGACGGATCGCACCCGACCTCCTCACGCGTCTCCCTCAGCGCCGCCCGCCACGCTGCCTCGCCCGGCTCGATCTTTCCGCCGACGATGCGGCACTCGCCCGCATACACGCGCCCAAGTGAGCGACGCAACACGAGTAGTTCGAGCACCCCCTCTCGCACTCGATACGGATATACGTCGACGACGCGGACGGTGACTTCGGGCATGGAACGGCGGATAGGGATTCCGACGCAAGATCGCACCGGCCAGCACGCTACGCTCGCCTCGCGCGGTGTGCGATGCGAACACGACTCCTGTTTACTGGCAGCACGCTGGGCAATCTGATACCGAATCCGAAAAATGCTGGTGCGCCCCTTGTTTGTAGAACATGCACCGCCAAATCTCGGACTTGGTATGATGAGCGGGATTCCACGTCGCGAGAAACCATCCGCCCTGCCGATTCCCACGATCCGCAACCAGCTACCGCGGCATTCGGCGTAGTTTTAGCGCCATGACTATCCCCGTCGACCTCCGCTCCGACACCGTCACCCGTCCCACCGCCGAGATGCGCAGGGCGATGGCCGAAGCCGTCGTGGGCGACGACGTGTTCGGCGAAGATCCGACGGTCGAATCGCTCGAACGCCGCGTCGCCGACCTGATTGGAACACCCGCTGCGCTGTTCATGCCGTCGGGCGTGATGAGCAACCAGATCGCCCTCAAGCTGCACACCGATCCAGGCGACGAGGTGCTGGCTCCGGCGAGCGCGCACGTAATCCACTACGAAAGCGGCGCACCGGGCGTGATCTCGGGGGTCCAACTCACCCCGCTGGCGGACGAACGCGGACAGATCACAGCCGCTCAGGTCGCTGGTGCCGTCCGCGCCGGGTTCGACTGGGAGCCTCGGACGCGCCTGTTGTGGATGGAAAACACGTCCAATCGCTCAGGGGGCTGCGTACTCGACCTTGAGGAAACACAGCGCTGCCTCGACGCGGCTCGCGAGCGGGGAATGCGGACGCACCTGGACGGCGCCCGATTGTGGAACGCAGCCCTTGCGTCGGGCACGAGCGAGGCCGAGTGGGCCGAAGGGTTCGATACCGTCAGCGTGTGTCTGTCGAAAGGACTGGGCGCGCCGGTCGGCTCGGTCTTGTGCGGCGACGCGGATACGATCAAGGGCGCTCGTCGATGGCGCAAGCTCCTCGGCGGCGG
>CAXBBB010000503.1:0-2798 GCA_963973615.1 uncultured Rhodothermales bacterium
TGGCCGAGTTCGCCAACTGGCTTGTCGGCTTCTACGCGCAGGACGAGTGGAAGGTGAACAACCAACTCACGGTCAACCTGGGCCTGCGCCTCGATATCCCGTTCTATCCGGACAGCCCGACGGCGGCAGGCTCGGGCGTGCGCAACGACGCGAAGATCGGCCTGACGAACATCCAGATCGCCGCATTGTCGCGCCAGTCGTTCGAAGAGATCTTCGGCTTCGACAACAGCGAGACGCCTGGCGGCAACGTGATCATTTCGCCGCGCTTCGGCTTCAACTATGCCATCGACCCCGAGCGTAACACGCAGGTGCGCGGTGGCGCGGGCGTGTTCGCGGGTCGCTTCCCCAGCGTCTGGATCTCCAACTCGTTTTCCAACGACGGCTCGCTCCTGGGCGGTGTCAGCGTGCGCAACGCCAACGCGATCGCCGCCGCCGGTGGCTTCCGTTCGGACCCGGACAACCAGTACACCGCCGCCGACTTCGGACTGAGCGAAGGCTCGGCCGAGATCAACCTGACCGATCCGGATTTCAAGAACCCGACGAACTTCCGCACCAACTTCGCACTCGATCAGTCGCTCCCCGGCGGACTCGTCGCGACTGCTGAGGTGATCTATACCAAGGTCATCAACGCGATGCAGTGGAAGGAACTGAACCGCACGCCGTTTGCGCTCAACCCCAATACCGTCGACGGTCGCGGTCTGAGCCGAGACAACATCTCGGACGACTACCAGAGCGTCATCCTGCTCACCAACACGGACCAGGGCTATACCACCAACGCGACGGTGCAGCTGCAGAAGAAGATCGGTCAAGGTTTCCTGCCCGACGCGTTCTTCAGTCTGTCGTACACCAACTCGACGGCCAAGGACATCAACTCGGTCACGAGCAGCCAGGCGCGGAGCAACGTGCGCGACCTGCCGGTCGGGCTGGACGTGAACGAACCCGAGTTGACGACCAGCGACTTCGAACTCAAGCACCGCGTGCTGGCCACGGCCAGCTACCGACTGGCCTACGCCGACCGCTTCGCCACGACGGCGACGCTGCTCTACGACGGCCGCAGCGGAAACCCGGTCAGCTACGTCTACACTCGCGGCGGCGACCCCAACGACGACGGCTTCGATCGCGCCGATCTGGCATTCATCCCCAACGATCGCGGCCAGGTCGAATTATACGATGTAGACTTTGCGGTTCTGCAAGAACTGATTGGTTCGCGCGATGCGCTCCAAGATGCGCGCGGCAGCATTTTTGAACGCAACAGCGACCGCGGTCCGTGGCAAAACTTCCTCGACTTCAGCCTGCGACAGGAAGTGCGGACCATCGCCGGTCAGCGCTTCGAGATCAGCTGGGACGTCGAGAACGTGCTGAGCCTGCTCGGTCTCGAGGCTGGAGAGATCAAGTTCATCGACAGCACCGTCGAGATCGCGCGTTTCAACGGCTATACCAACGCCGGTCTTCCCATACTGGACGCAATCATGTCGACGGATCGCTTGATTCAGAAGTCAGACTTTGCTTCGCGCTGGCGGATGCAACTGGGTGTGAAGTACATCTTCTAATCCACGCCTCTGCCTTCTCGGCGCCCCGGTCTTTCCACGTGAGAGGCCGGGGCGCTGTGCGTTTGCGAACAGGCGAACCGAAGGGAATAGCGCGTTGTCTCAAACAGACACCTTCCCCCCTCCGACATGTCCCGCTTGCTGCTCCTGCTTCCGCTCGCCCTGCTGCTCTCCGCCTGCGTCAAGACGACGTACTTGCACGAACAAGACGCGGTGACGGCCGACTCGCCATACGGCACCTGGGAACTGGTCGAACTCGATGCCGACCGAGGCCTATCTGCCCTTCCGTCGACCAATCCCGTCACGCTGACGCTAGGGCCGGGCGTCGCGCAGAACGTCGAGGGGCAGTCGTTCATCAACCGATACAGCGGCTCGCTCCGGCTCGACGAGACGGGGCGCGTCGTCGAGGTACCACGCATTGCAATGACGCGGATGGCCGGTCCGTCGCCGCTGATGGAGTTGGAGAGCGAATACTTCCGCCGCTGGCAAGACGCCGAGCGCATCGTCCGCTCGGGCGACGATCTGCTGGTCTACGACTCCGACGGCCGCGTGGTCATCCGCTTCCGCCGCCCGACACGCAATCGATGAGGGCACGAACGGGTTGCGAGGATGCTGAGTAGGAGAGAGCCTTTTGTCCTATAGCCCGAGCCTGTGAACCCCGACCTCATCCGCATCCACGCCGATTTGCTGCGGCAACTCCGCGCGTTTAACCTGAGCCGCATCGCAAACCTGTCTGACGAGCAATTGCTGATCGTCCCCGACGGGTTCGGTAATAACCTGCTGTGGAATCTGGCGCACCTGGTCGTGACGCAGCAACTGCTGATCTATGGGCGCTCGGGCCTTCCGATGTACGTCGACGAGCGGATGATCGCGGAAAATCGCAAAGGCACATCGCCCGAGAGTTGGACGACGCCGCCCGATGTCGCCGAGGTCAAGGCGCTGCTGCTCGACTTACCGACTCGGATGGGAGAAGATGCTGAGCATTTTGCCTCGTATGATCCGTATCCAACCTCGACGGGGATCACGTTGAGCACGCTCGACGACGCGTTGCGCTATAACCTCCATCACGAAGGGCTACACGGCGGGGCGATGGCGACGCTGCTGCGGTTCGTGTAGGCCAGGCGAGAGCTGGTTTCACGCTCTCGTGCGCAGACTTCGGCAAGGATGGTATTCTAACCCAAGTTGTGTGTATCTCTCCGCTCTTAGTCATTGCGAGCGAAGCGAAGCAATCTCGCTCCACAGCGCGCTGGA
>CAXBBB010000504.1:0-2798 GCA_963973615.1 uncultured Rhodothermales bacterium
ATTCCCATTGGGGGCGACGACGAGCCAGATCAAAGCCGCCGAGACCGAAGGGGCGATTCGGGACGGGGCGACTGAGATCGACATGGTGCTCGCCGTTGGTCTGCTCAAAAGCGGCGATACCGATGCCGTCGAGCGCGACATCCGGGCCGTCGTCGAGGCGGCGAAGGGGCCACGTGCTGCGCGTCCCGCTCTGGTCAAGGTGATCCTGGAGACGGTCTTGCTGACCGACGAGGAGAAGGTCATCGCGTGCGTGCTTGCTCAGAATGCCGGAGCCGACTTCGTCAAAACGTCGACGGGCTTCAACAAAGGCGGCGCGACGCAGAACGATGTGGCGCTGATGCGGCGCGTCGTGGGCGACCGAATGGGCGTCAAGGCGTCGGGGGGCGTGCGCTCGGCGGACGACGTCGAGGCGATGGTCGCCAGCGGTGCGTCACGTATCGGCGCCAGCGCGAGCGTCGCCATCGTCAGCGGCCTCACGTCGACTTCGGACTATTGAGCCGTCTCGCACGTTCGTTCTTCTCTATTCTGATTTTCTCCCTGCCATGCGTCTAGTCGCACCGCTCCTACTCCTGCTCACCGTCGCGGCCTGTTCGTCGACGCGCCCCACGACCGACGACCGTGACGATGGCGCGCTACCGGTTCCGGCTCAGATCGACCACTCGGCGTACGAGACGTTCGACGAGCGCCCCTACCGCGAAGACGCGACCGCTTCGACCGCCGACGAAGGTCCTCAGCATGACGTGCCGCAGCGTCTGCTCGACGGTACGTATGCGACGCCTCAGATCGAGCCGGGAACGCGCCAGACCGTTCAAGGCTACCGCGTTCAGGTGTTTCAGTCGACCGACAAGGCTGAGGCCGACGCCCGTGTCGATCAGGCTGTCGCGTGGTGGAATAGCCGTCACCAAGGCACGCCCGAGGTCTACACGGTTTTCCGCGCGCCGTACTACCGCGTCCGCGTCGGCAACTATGGAACGCGCGAAAGCGCCAACGCCGCGCTCCGCGACCTCAGGGCGCGCTTTCCCCAGGCGCTGCTCGTGCAGGACCGCGTCACCGTGATCGCCAAGTAAACGTGCGCTCGGTTCTCGCAGCGTTCGTCTGGCTGCTTCTGCTCATCGGACCGCTAGCAGGCCAGACGCCCGACTCGCTCGCCCTGCCGACCTGTGGTCGCCTGGCCTGCGCCCCCGATGCCCTCCAACGCGACGTCGACCTGCTGATGTGGGCGTACGGCAATCCCTACGGAAGCGTCTCGTTGGGTAAGATCGACGATCTGTCGTACGCGACGTTCGTGGCGATTCCCTTTGGTCTAAGCGTTTATGGAGCCGCCAGCAACGGCGATCTGCGTCCCGCCGTGCGCATTGGCGTCTCTCAGGTTGTATCGACCGGACTCGTGCTCGTTCTCAAGCGCTCCCAAGCGCGCCCTCGGCCGTTTCGGTCGGGTCTGGTACGGCGGCGCGGATCGGTCCTCGACAGCCTGGTGCTCACCCACGACAACGGTAGTTTCCCCAGCGGGCACGCCACCCTCGCGTTCACAGCGGCTACCTCGCTCGCGTTAAGCGTCGACTTGTGGTACGTCACCCTTCCTGCGTACGGATGGGCGACGGCAGTGGCGTGGGCGCGTCTGCGGCAAGGCGTCCACTACCCGTCCGACGTGCTTGCGGGCGCCGCGCTGGGTTTTACGACAGCCGCAATCGTCCACGTCCTGATGCCCGATGGACTGGGCGCGGAGGTGCCCATCTTCAGCTTGCGCGTGCGGTTGTGAGGCCAGCACACTAGCTGAGTGCTCAATCAAACTCACCCTGTTGGGTTGCCTCCCTATCCCCCTTCCCCGTCATCCCCGACCTGATCGGGGATCCATCACTGAGTAGCTGATTTCTGGATTCCCGCCTGCGCGGGAATGACAAAAGATGGAAGCAAGAGTACGTGGCAACGCCACCCTGACACAGCACTGAACTGAGTTACGCAGCGTACAGCCGCAGGAACGTTCGCAGCAGATCGTCGGCGTGGGTCGTGTCGTGGAGGGCGGCGAGCGTGGCGGCGAAGGCCGCGTCGTCTCCGCCTTCGGGATAGTGATCGCGATAAAAGATCAGCCGCTCGCGCTCCCGTGCGGCGTCGAGTTCGGGGTGAAACTGGGTACCGTAGACCGGCGCATCCGGCATGCGAAACGATTGGTGCGGCTGCGTGTCCGAAATGGCGAGTTCGATGGCACCAGGCGGGAGGGTGGTGACGCGGTCGTGGTGGCCCTGGTTGGCTAGGAAGCGCCGGGGGAGCGTGCCCAGCAGCGAGTCGGCGGCTCCGGCCTCGGTCAGGTCGACGTAGAGCGTCCCCATTTCGGCTTTCTCGCCGTCGTGCTGGACTTCGCCGCCTAAAGCTCGGGCCAGAATCTGGTGTCCCCAGCAGCTTCCGAATGTCGGCAACTGCCGCTCCACCGCCGTTTGAGCGAGGGCGAGCAGGTGGGGCATCCAGTCGTACTCGCGCCACGCGTCGAAGGCACCGGCGCCGCCGATCAACAGCGCGTCGCAGTCTGCGAGGAGCGCATCGCCCAAGTCGTCGGCTAGGACGCTGACGGTTGTGATTTGGTCGGCGGTGATACCCGAGCGCTCGGCGAAGCAGTCGACTTCTTGCTGCTGGATGTACGGCTCGGCGCGGGCCTGGAGCAGCGTCACGCGGACGTGGGCGAGGGTTGGGTCTGTCGGATGGCTCACGGGCGGATCAGGTCGGAGAAATGGCGTTCGATAAGGCGGTTGAGTCGGTACACGGGCAGGCCCACGACGGCGTAGTAGTCGCCTTCGATGCGGCGG
>CAXBBB010000505.1:0-2796 GCA_963973615.1 uncultured Rhodothermales bacterium
GGGCTTCGGTTGCGAGCGCGTCGATGCGTTCGGCGTAGTCAGCAGACGCGCGAGGTGCTACGTCTTCGAGTAGCTCGGCGCTGACGCGGGCGGCGCTGCGGGCGAGAGAGTCGGCCGAGGCATCGCTGGTCTGCGCTTGTACGGACGTGGTCAGCAGCAGCGCGAGCAGGAGCGCCGGAAGGAGGTGTAGCAATCGAGGCATGACGAGACGGGGCTGGTGCGAAGATTCGCCTACGAAGCCGTAGGCCTCCGGTTACACCGGCTCTTTACCCGTCGCGCTTAAAACTTGCGAGCGACGACCACTGGAGCCCGGTCGGTGCCTGCCGCGTCTCGGGAGGTACTTCGAGCGGGGTCCACCCCATCGGCTCGGTCGCTCGGGCGAGTGACGTCGGCTGCGGCAATTGCAGCGCCGGAGGGCGTTTGCTGCGTGCGCCGTCTCCCTGGTCCGACGCTATGGTCAGGCGTCCCGGACGTAGAAAGACCGGGCCCTGATGCGGATCGGCTAAAATCGAGTGGATCTCAGGACGTACGTTGGGGGCTTGCCGGATCAAGGCTTCGAGTTCGGGACGTTCGGGCAACTCCTCGTCAGCCTGAAGCGCGTGTTCGGAGATGCGTCTTCGAGTGATCTCGCGCAGGTGGACGAAGCGATGCCGAGGATCAACCTGTGTTATGTAGCCCAGCGGAATCAGGAAGTGTTGACGCCGTTTGAGAAAGCCTCGTACGGCAACTCGAATCGCTGCTAGTTGCCATCCGCCGTCGTAGGCCCATCCCGAGATCGACCCCATCGGCACGCCGACGGCATCGAGCACGTTGTACCCTACCAGGCTCGCCATCGGAGCTTCGGGCGTGGCGGTATAAAGCGACCAGTCCGCCATAGATGGAGCGGGAAAGGAGTGTGACGGACGAAAAGAAAGGTATGCGCAACTATCGTGCGCATCTGTCTCACTTAGATAAGTTTTTTCTCAGGAAGAGACGGAAAGTGGATTCGGGTCTGATTTGAGGTGTTTTATTCGTTTTTCGACGGGTGACTCTGGTTGACCTCTCACGTCAGTCTCATAAATACGGTACGCAGCCCTGATCGATCAAGCGGTGCGAGAACGGGAGGTGAGTTCTGTCTCGATCCAGTGGTACGTGGGCTCCAAGCCGTCACGCAATAAAATCGACGGTTCCCAGCCTAGCGTCTCTCGTAATAGGCTGTTATCCGAGTTGCGACCGCGCACACCTTGCGGCTTGGTCAGATCGTGCTCGCGTGTGATCGTCTTGCCCGAGATGACGATAGCGGTGTCGACGAGCTCGTTGATCGTCACCATCTCGTCCGTCCCTAGGTTGAGCGGGTGCGGATAGTCGGACTGCATCAATCGGTATATGCCCTCCGTGCAGTCGTCGATGTGCATGAACGAGCGGGTTTGCTCTCCGTCCCCCCACACGTCGATCTGCCCACCGTCGGGGCAGAGGGCGACTTTTCGGCTGATGGCAGCAGGCGCTTTCTCTTTCCCGCCATCGTATGTGCCTTTGGGACCATAGACATTGTGGAAGCGAACGACGCGCGTCTCGAGGCCGAAGTCCTCACGGTAGTACTGGCACATCTTCTCCATGAATAGCTTCTCGAGCCCATATCCCTCTTCGGGGTCGGCAGGCCACGCGTCGTCCTCTTTGAGTGGCGTCACGTCGGCGCTGGTCTGCAAGTGCTGCGGGTAGACGCAGGCCGACGACGAGAAGAGAAAGCGTCCGCATCCGGCGTGCTTGGCGGCTTCGAGCATATTCAGGTTAATGAACGTGTCGTTGCGTGCAATGTCGGCGTGGTTACCGGTAATGTAGCCGATGCCGCCCATATCGGCAGCCAGGTGATACACCTCGTCAACGCCCTGACATGCCTGATCACAGGCGGGGCGATCGCGCAGGTCGACTTGGAGGAATTCGTCTGCGGCGGACGCTTCGTATTCGGGCTGCTTGCGATCGGCGCCGCGCACCCAGTAGCCGCGATCTTTGAGGTATTGGACTAGGTGATGTCCGATGAAGCCGCCGGCTCCGGTTACGAGGGCGCGTTTGCTCATGTCTAAAGAGTAGAGAGAAAGGTGGAAATGGGGCGAAAAGGGTAAGGTAGCGATCCGCTAGGCTATGCGAACGTCGGAAAGGATGCGCTCGAAGTGGTCTGTAATCCGGGCGATGTCGAACGTCTGCTCGGCGTAGGCGCGGGCACAATCCCCGGCGGCAGAACGAGCGTCGGGCGCGTCGACAAAGCGTTCGACTGTAGCGACGAAAGCGGGACCATCGCCAGGCGGAACGACGCTGCCCGCCCCTTCGCGCGTGACAATGCGGGCGGCGAGGTTGTCGGGCGGTACGGCAAGGACGAGCGGTCGACCGGCGCACAGGTACGTCAGCACTTTGGATGGGACCGAGAATACGCCCGCGTCGGGTTCGAGAATCGCCAGTAGGACAGCCGCTGATCCTAGTACGTCGGGGAGTGCGTCGAACGGTTGGAATCCGAGCACCTGGACGCTCGTCAATCCCTCGGCTTCGGCTCGGTCGCGCAGCCAATCCGCGCCGCGCCCCTGAGAGCAGACGACGACGCGCACGTCATGATTGTCGGCGTACTTCTGCCCGAGCGCGAGCAGGAGACCTGGGTCGTGCTTCATGCCCAGCGTTCCTGCGTAGAGCAGGACTGTCTTGCCGTCTAGTCCGTGGGCGCGGCTCCACTCGTTGTCCTGCGGGCAGACCGGCAGATCCGTTAGCGTCGCCCAGTTTTCGACGACGGTTATTCGGGTTGGGTCGACGCCTGCTGCTTCCAGGGCAGGA
>CAXBBB010000506.1:0-2784 GCA_963973615.1 uncultured Rhodothermales bacterium
CGCTGAACTCGACCTCGTCGCCGTCCACAGTTATGGAACGGTGGGTGGCCTGACCATCCGGCGTTCCTTCGGGTAGGTCGCTAGGATCGAGCGACAGAAACCACTCCACATCGGCGCCGGGAAGCACCATGGCGCCCCCCATCTTCTCGGGTTCGGAGAGATGGACTTCGCTCTGTTCGGGGGTGCCGAAGAGCCACATCAGCAGGTCGAAGAAATGGACGCCGATATTGGTCGCCACGCCGCCGCTCTTGGCCGGTTCGCCCTTCCAACTGTAGCCGTACCACCGTCCTCGGCTCGTCACGTACGTCAGCCGCACCTTGCGCCGCCCTTCCGACTGGGACATCCGCGCTTTGAGCGCTACGAGGGTTGGGTGGACACGCAGTTGCAGGATCGTGTTGACCGTTCCCTCGCTCTCAGCCTCCAGTTCTTCGAGCAGATCCAGGTTGCGCGGTTTGAGCACCAACGGCTTTTCGCAGATCGCGTGGGCATTGGTCCGCAGCGCCGTGCGGATGTGGGCGTCGTGCAGGTGGTTGGGCGAGCACACGCTGACGTAGTGCACGCGCTCGTCCTCGCTCTTTCGGTACAGCTTTTCCAGATGCCGGTCGAAGCGCTCGTACTCGGTAAAAAAGGCGGCCTGCGGAAAAAAGCTGTCGATGATGCCGACCGAGTCGTGCGGGTCGACGGCGGCTACAAGTACGTTTCCCGTGTCGCGGATGGCCTGCAAATGGCGCGGCGCGATGTAGCCCGCCAGGCCGGTGAGCGCGAAGTTGGACATGTCGGAGAGGTACGATGGAACGAAGACGGAAGGTACGTACGCCCCGTTCGAGACGGCCCAGCCCGTCGTCACGACGCGCTCACAATCCGTCGAATCACCGGTCTCAGCCTCAGGTATCACAACTACCTAGGGCGAGCACGCCTCGCGATTTTCCTTCAACAAACCACCGATACAGATGAGCACCCCACGCAACCTCCACGACCTCTACGTCGAGCAGCTCAAAGACCTCTACAGCGCCGAAGCGCAACTGATGGACGCGCTACCTAAGATGGCCGCTAGTGCGACGCACCCCGAACTCAAGAGCGCCTTCACGACACACCTCGACCAGACCAAGCGCCAGCGCGACCGCGTCGAGCAGGTCCTCGACGGGCTGGGCGAGAAGGCCACCGGTCACAAGTGCGAAGCCATGGAAGGCATCATCAAGGAGGCGAAGAGCTTCCTCAAAGAGACCGACAACCTGTTCTGGAAAGATGCCCCCGACGCCGTCATCGACGCCGGACTGATCGCCAACGCGCAGCGCGCCGAGCACTACGAGATCGCGGGCTACGGCACCGTGTGCTACTTCGCCGAGATCCTTGGACGGCCGCAGGACAAGGCGCTCCTGGGCCAGACGCTGGAGGAGGAGACTCAGACCGACGAGCTGCTAACGAAAATCGCCAAGCAGGCCGTCAACCCCGAAGCGATCATGGCCGACGCCTGATCGGGTTTCCCTACTACCGCCGCGGCGGCGGCTCTGCCTCGGCAGGGTCGCCGTTGCTCCGTTTATAGCAGATTCGCCCCACCGACTCAGCGATGTTGGCAAGGCAACTGATGCAGGCACCAGACTTTCGTAGTTGGCTCCCCCACCTGAAAACCGAGCACGAGACGCGGCAATCGTCACAGTACACTGCACGATAGTATTCTCTCTCGTCGTCAGATCGCTGGTCTCTCAGTTGTCTCCCCCTACACGGAGACTTTAATTCGTCCAGACTAAGCGTCGATACGTCTGACTGCTCTCCTACCCCGCTACCTGAGTGCCCGCCTTAGCCTCCACCTCGACATCCACGATGTATCGCATCGCGACGCGCTCGACGGGTTGGTCACTGCTGCTGGCAGGGGTGTGCATGGTGCCCTTCTGGGGCATCTATCGGATAGCGGACCCATCTGGCATCGACCCTCTCTGGCTGCGAATAGTCTTTGCCGTCATCTTCTGCGGGGTCGGAGTATGGATCCTACGTGCGCGGCCCACCCATCAGGTGACCTCTCGTGTGTCTCTGGCCACAGTCTTACCTGCCCTGACCTACCTGGTCTCTCTATGCGCCCTCAACGATTTTCGTACCGATTGGGCGCTCGGGGCCATCCTCACTATCGTCTCTGCTGCGCTGGGCCTCGCCCTCGTCGTAACGAAGAGGCAGTACATGGAATTCGGTTGCATCTATATGTTTGGGATGCTCGTGTACTTCGCCGTGACGACGGAGGAAGCCGAAATGTCGCGCCTGGTGGTGTGCGCCTTCGTTTTTCTGGTGCTTTGCTTCTGCTATATCGCAGCCCTAGGACGACTGCTGCTTGTAGAGACTCTGGAACGCCAGCATGGTGATCTATCGAGGCAGAAAGACTTGCTCTACGCCGTCATCAACCGCATGCCCGATCCGATTTTTGTCATGGATCGGGAGGGGCGAAATCTTCTGCACAACACCGCCGATGTCGTTTCCACTGGCCGTTCGCCTGACGAAAAGCTAACCGGGCTGACGGTATTTGATCTGATGCCGCACGATGAAGCCGAAAAGCTGTGGGCGATGAACCGGCGCATCATGGAGACGCAGGTCGCTTTCTCGCACGAGAAGGAAGTGGAAATGGAGGGCCAGTCTCGGTGGTTTCACATTACTAAGCTCCCCCTCTTCGATGCCGAGGGTCAGGTCTATGGCCTCCTTGGTATTAAGCGCGACATCACAGCGGAGAGACGAGTGGCCTCTGCTTTGCAGGCTGCAAAAGAGCATGCTGAGGAAGCGGCTCGCGTTGCCGAGGCGGGG
>CAXBBB010000507.1:0-2780 GCA_963973615.1 uncultured Rhodothermales bacterium
GCCAGCGGCGACTTCATCACCGTCCTCATCGGTCCCGGATCGATCCAGGGCACGGCCTAACACCGACCGCCTCCGCTTGCCGGTGGCGCCCATACCTCTCGACTCCTCACTACCGCTCCTATGCGCTCCATTCTCTTTCGCACCATGCAGCTGCTGAGCTGCATTCTTCTCCTGGCCATCGGCCTTTCCTTCGCCGATCCCGCGCTAGCCGCGTCGCTCGGCGCCGACCACATCGCAGGGTTCTTTCTCGGTGGCGGTGCCACGGGAGGGGTGACGTTCGCCGTAGCGAGCATCGCCGGGCGTCCGTTCCCCATCGACCAGGAGCTGGTCGCCACGTCCATCGCGTATAAGAATACGTCTCTCATCGCTGACGAAGTGCTGCCGCGCATTCCGGTCTCGAAGAAGGAGTACAAGTGGTACAAGTGGACGAAGGAGGAGGGCTACACGCTGCCCGACACCCGCGTCGGTCGTAAGAGCCGTCCCAACCAGGTCGAGTTCACGGCGAGCGAAGAGACCGGCATTGCGAAGGACTACGGCCTCGACGATCCGATTCCGCAGGACGACATCGACAACGCTCCGATGGGTCTCGACCCGCGCGGCCACGCCGCCGAGAGCCTGACGGATCTGATCCTGCTCGACCGCGAGGTGCGCACGGCCCGCAAGGTGTTCGACGCCAACCTCTACGCCGCCGCCAACAAGACCACGCTCAGCGGCACGAGCCAGTTCAGCCACGCCGATTCGGACCCGATCGCGACGATCACGGCGGCGCTCGACAAGCCGCTGCTGCGGCCCAACGTGGGTGTGATCGGCCGGGCAGCCTACACGATTCTCTCGCAGCACGAGAAAATCGTCCAAGCGACGAAGAACATCGGCGGCTCGACGGCGGGCATCGCGATGCGCCGCGCCATCGCCGAGCTGTTCGAACTCGAAGATCTGCTCGTCGGCGAGGGCTTCGTCAACACGGCCAAGCGCGGCCAGAACCCGGTCTTCGAGCGCGTCTGGGGCAAGCACCTGCTGCTGCTGCACCGCAACCGCCTCGCTCGTCCGACGATGAGCGGCACCGCGAGGCCGACGTTCGGCTTCACGGCGCAGGTCGGCAACCGCCTCGCGGGATCGATGGTCGACGCCAACATCGGTCTGCGCGGCGGACAGACCGTGCGCGTCGGCGAGACGGTCGAGGAGCAGATCAGCGCCGCTGACCTGGGCTACTTCTTCCAGAACGTCGTCGCCTGAGCACTTTAGGGAAAGCCGCTTGAGCCAGGCTTGACAAGACCGGAGAGACGGTCGCCCTAGCGGGGTGGAGCAGTTGGTAGCTCACGGGTCTCATAATCCCGAGGTCGCAGGTTCGAGTCCTGCCCCCGCCACAAGGCAAAGCACGAACTAGGCTCGCTTCGGCCCACCTAGTCAAGACGGCGCCTTTGCGCTGGCAACCAGAACTGCCTGACGGCTCGGAAAGACGAGCACCCTTTTCAATCCCCCCGTTCCTATGCCCAGGCTCACCGTCACTACGCCCATCCTCCACAACGGAAAACCGTACGAGATCGGCGACACGATCGAGGACGGTGTGCTCACGGACGCTCAGGCGGACGCGCTGGTGGCCGCTCGTGCCGCCGAACGGGTGAACTCCCCGAGCGAGCCGGACGAGCCCGCCTTCGCCGGAGACGACGCCGGCATCGAGGCCGCTATCGGCGCGCGGGCTACCGACGCACTCGTGGCCGCTGGGCTGACTGACGCCGCAGAGATCCTCGCGCTCTCGGACGACGAGCTAGCGGCGATCAAAGGCATCGGCCCCAAGACGGTCCAGGCCATCGCCGCGCTTCGCCCTGAGGGTGACGCCAACACCCCTGAGGGTGACTCCAATACCGACGCCTGATCGTGAGCTACGCCACGCCCTCCTCTCTCGCTCGCCGCTTCGGCTGGGACGAACTCTGTGACCTCTCGGATCGCAGCGACGATCAGTTCGTCACGCCTGCTCTGCTGGCGGACACGGCGGCGGGCAGCGACGTGAGCGAGTACACGACGGCGGAGCAGGCTGCAGCAGTCGAAGCGCTCGCGACAGTCGTGCAGGCCATCACGGACGCATCGAGCGAGATCGACAGCTACCTCGCATCCGCCGTGCCGCTGCCGCTGGATGACGTGCCTGCCGTCGTCGAGACGCATGCGGCGCACATGGCGCGCTACTACCTGCACGCCGACGGAGTGACCGAGGTCGTGCGCGTGCGCTACGACGATGCGATCAGCTTTCTGGGCCGCGTCGCCAGAGGCACGGCCACGCTCGGTCCTACGGCGCAGGGCGAAGCCGTCACGTCGTCGGGCGGCGAAGTACTGCACAGTGGCCAAGCGCAGCACGGCCAGCTTTTACAGGGCTTCTAATGACGTTCGACGCCTCGACAACAGCCGCTATGTCGGCCTATCAAGATCACCTGGACGGCATCCAGGGTGTCACGGCTGAGCTGTATCCGGACGATCCGAGCACGTTTCGATTGCCGCAGTCCGGGCGCGGCGCGCTGCTGGTGCGCTACGACGGACGGTCGTACTCCGACCCGGCGAGCGATCTGCCCCGGCACCTCGAGGTCGCCGTCGTGACCAAGAACCTGCGCCGCAAGGACGGCCAGGCCGGAGCCGAAGAACTCGTCCAGGAGGTCGCCGAGATGACCGAGGGGTTCAAGGCGGACGGTTTCGCGTTCCACGCGATGCGAGATGACTTCGTCGACGTGTCGGACGGACAGTGGATGTATATGGTCGAAGTCGTCGGTCGCCGCACGATCCGGCTGGAGGTA
>CAXBBB010000508.1:0-2778 GCA_963973615.1 uncultured Rhodothermales bacterium
TCGATGGCGAATCTAAACTCAGGCCCCTGAATGCCGCCGAAAGCGCCGACGATCTGGAGCAGCTTGGTGTAGTCGAAGCCGTCGTTGGCACCCGGGTTGACCGAGTTGTCGTCACCGAAGGCCTCTATAGGAATCTGTACCGTCACGTAGTCCGTGCCCGGCGTCACGTTGTACACCGCCTGGTACTCGTCCTCGGTAGCACCCTCATACGTACCGTTTCCGTTGGTGTCCTCCTGAAGGTTGATCTCGAGCGTGAGCGGCAAGTTGCCCGACTGCACTGTCGTGGCGCGGAACGAGAACACGAGAAAGTCCGCGCCGCTGATGTCCGTCACGCCGTCGCCGCCGGGAATCACGAAGCCCGCGAAGCCGCCACCGGCGCCTGGGTTGATACCAACCGAAAGACCGGTGTTCTCGGCGCCCGACACGCCGGTCGTGGGACCGACGCCGACCCCGATGCCCATCGCGCCTCCAGAAAACGAACCGATGTCCGACACGTCGCCGTCGTCGAAGTTGTCAAAAACGATCTGACTCGAAGCAGTGGGCGCGTATGCGAAGAGGGCTATCAGAGCACAAAGAGCGGCAACCTGCATGCCGGAGAAGTAGCGACGGGACATCGGAGTACGGGTGAGATGAAGAACGAGGAAGGGCTTCCAGTATACGCCAAGAAAACCTTTTCATGGAGATTCGTCTCTGTACGCTCTGATATTCGGTTCAGGTTCCGAGTTTCTCTTTTTGCTGGCAGAATCAGGATTTGGGGGCCGCCGACTGCCGATCCACGACCTCAACCTTAGCCGTTTCTAAGGCGTAGGCGCCCACGTTCTCTCGCTCTTCCAGCCTACCGACGAGGCGACGAATCGCCCGCTCCCCTATCTGGCGAATCGGCACCGAGGCCGTCGTTAGGGGCGGTACGGTGTACTGCGAACTGGCAAGGCCGTCGAAGCCGCACACTGATATGTCTCCCGGCACTTCGATTCCAGCTTCGTGAAGCGCACTCAGCACACCCGTCGCACAATAGTCGTTGGCAGCGACAATGGCAGTCGGCCTTGGCTCCATCTCCAAGATCTCTGCAACCGATTCATAGCCGGCTTGACGGGTATAGTTGCCCTGGACGAACCGCATGTGGGCATCGAGTCCGGCTTCACGCATCGCGTCCCGGTAGCCTCTCGCTCTCTCGCTGGCATCCCAGGCAGATTCGGGGCCTCGGACATGGACGACATCGGTGTGGCCCTGTTCGATCAGGTGCTTCGTCAGTCGGTACATCCCGCCGTAGTTGTCGAAGTTGAACACGTCTGCCTGTAGCGTCTCTTCGACTTGCGTGTTGATGAAGACGGTGGGCACGCCTGCCCCGAGCATTAAGGCAGCCTGGGCCCCCTTCAACTCAGGGGCCATCACGACAAAGCCGTCAACGCGCTGCCGAAACGCCTTGGCGGCGCGCCGAAACTCTTCGACTTTCAGGTGTGAGGTGGAAATGACGAGGAACCGGTCAGCTTCCTGAGCTGCCGCATCGAGCCCACCCAGTAGGTCAGAGAAAAACTCGTCGGTTATGAACGGGAGGAGCACGCCGATGCCGCCCGTCTTTTTGCCCAGCAAACTCAGTGCGGCAGGGTTGGGCTCATAACCCAGTTCTTCAGCCACTTGGAGCACCAAGTCACGCTTATCGCTTTTGACAGGAGAGGTCCCATTCATCACCCGCGAAACGGTGGAGATCGACACTCCAGCCTGGCGCGCGACGTCGTGAATGGTAGCAGGCATAGCATTGGGAGTTGGGCAGCCTCCCCGAACACAGAGAGCCCTCTGATGGTCCTATGTGAACGGGATGGGTGGCGCGGCAAGGGCAGGGCGACGAAAAAGAGGCACGCGCTCCCAAAGGAAACCGTGCCTCTTGTCTATTGAATAACGCTTAAGGGAGTCACCGAGCGATGATGACCGCCCGAGTGACGCTCGTAGACCCAGTGCTTAGTCGGTAGAAATACGTTCCGCTGGCCAGACCGGCCGCATCGAGCACGACAGAGTGGGCACCCACCATCATAGGCTTGTCAATCAGCATCGCGACACGCTTGCCCAACACATCGTGCAGGGTGAGAGTCACGTGGTCGGCTTGCGGAATCTCGAAACGCAACGTCGTGCTGCCCCGAAAGGGATTGGGGGAGCTGTTGAGCAACCGGAGTTCCTGAATTGCGCTCAAGTCACCGATGCTCGTGGCGGTTCCTCCAAAGCTCACGTCGTCCCAGTAGTACGTCGTCGGAGCGGCAGAGCCCTCCTCGCCGAAGTTGAAGAAGATCGACGCCTTCGTGTACGTCGAGGCGAAGTTGATGTCCGCCGTGCCGGCCACCTTGTTGGCCACGAAGTCGAACACCAGCGTCTCCCACTCGCCCGCCTTCGTCGAGTTGACCTGCGCCTCCACGCTCACCGTCGGATCGCCCACCTTCTCCACCTTCAAGCGCACCGGCGTGCCGGCAACCGGCGTCCAGACCCGCACCGACATCGTCGTCGCACCAGCGGCGAACGGGATCGGAGCAGTGAATCCGCTCTTGTCGGCCACCGTCGTGCCGGCGAACAGAGCGGCACCTGCTGTCCGGATCGACTCGACCACTTTGTTCGATGCGTTGGCCGGATCGGCGACGATCCGGGACTGGGCCCCACCGAAGTCAGTCAGTTGGTAGTCAATTTCCGCATCAAACGTCACAGGCAATGCAACAACGGGCGCTGGCGGTGGGGGTGTCCCACCAAAGCTCACGTCGTCCCAATAGTAGGTCCGGTCAGCCGACGAAGCGCCCG
>CAXBBB010000509.1:0-2757 GCA_963973615.1 uncultured Rhodothermales bacterium
AAGAGGATAGCGTTTTTCGCCGCCTTGTACGTGCCGACTCCCAGCGCCACGACGCCTGCCGTGCCCGCCGCCGCCGCCGCTGCGAGACGAGGACCGACGGTGGCCGCGAGCGCCTGCACGTCACGCCCTGCTCCGCTCAGATCGCCTGTCCGCAGGCTGTTCGCCAGATCAGCGGCGCCCCCTTTGATCTTACCGAACCGGCTCTTCTTCGACAGGTCGTCCGCAGCCCGCGCCGCCGCGTCCATCTCCTGGTGCAGCGCCCGCGCCTCGACGGCGAGGCCGTGGAAGCGCCTGCGATCCGTGTCGCTCGCGGCTGTCTGCATCGCCTCCTCGAACGCGTTCGCGGCATCCGTCAGATCGTCCAGCGATTTGAGGCCACCACTACGCAGTTTCTCGAGTGCGGCTTCGGCAGCCTTCGCGCTCGTCTCGCTCGACTTCTGGGTGCGCTGATTGGCCTCCTTCGCGATGCCGGCCAGCTTGGTGGCGTGCCGGTCGAGCGCCTGCTCGAGCCGAGAGAGACCCTCCGTGTAGGCGGATTCGTCGAGGTCGATACGTTCGGTTATTCCGGCCATCAGCGTGTTGGTTTCTTACCGGCCTGTGCTTCCAGCTTTGCCAGTGCACTTTTGCCGCTCTTACCACTCTGCGCCAGCCCGGAGGCGTAGGTCCCATCGAGGATGGCGCGCGCACGCTCGGCGACCAGCTCGACGGCGAATACCAGCAGCACCGGAAACGGAAGCGTCAGCCAGACCTGCATCGGATCGACCCCGTAGCAGGCGCAGTAGGCGCTGATGGCCTGCTCCCAATCGGCCTCCGTCTTTGCGTCCGGCACTTCCTTGCCTTCCTGCTTCATGCGCGCGAGCATGCGCGGATCGGCGCGCTGCTTGCTCTCTTCTTTCTGCGGAGCACCGAACGTCATCAGCCGGTTTAGCACGCCAGCCCGAGTTGCCGGCGAGAGGAGCAGCAGATCTCCCAGCACCGGCGCCGGCAGCCACTCGGCCAGCACGCGCCGCACAGACTGGGAGTCGCCGATCTTCGACGCCTCCATCAGCGTCACCGCCACACGCACCGAAGGAGGAGGTACGGATACCTCCTCCTTCGTTCTGAGGACATACGTCCGGTTCGCAGTGGCTGCGGCGAGGCCCATGAATCAATCAGTGATTGGATCGATCGCTTACGCAGGGATGGGCACGCCTTCGTTCAGACGAGCCGCCAGACCGGCAGCGTTCGGGAAGCCCGCCGTCCAGGACGCCAGACCGGCAGCCGTAGCCGAGCCGCGAAACACGTTCTGGCAGTCGGACGGAATAGCGGTGTCCTCCAGATCGGTGTCGACGCGGTAGCTCGCCAGCGTCACCTCGCGCACCAGATCGTCGTAGAGCGAGCCGGTCTCGTCCATGATCGGCACCCACTTGAACTCGCCGATCTGCGTCGCGAGCGCGGCCGGTACCCAGAACATATCCGGATCGTCGGCGAGGTTGGCCGGGTAGGCTGCCGTCGCGCGCTTGGGTAGCATCGCGAGCGTGCGCACCTCGTCACGCGGCACCTTATACACGTCGGTGCGATAGCCGACGGCGACCTTGCCGCCGGACTCTTTGTAGACCGCGCCGGGGTTCATCTGCGTCTCGGCCTCAGCGGTGATGAACGCGAACGGCACCGTGACGATGGCCTGCGCGGGCACGAAGTGGATGCTGTTCACGAGCGGCAGCGGGCCGAAGCGGTCGAGCCGCCCCGTCGCGATGCCGTAGGGCGTGTCGGCGGATTTCGTGCCGCGCGTGTCGCCGATGTAGCGCATGCCGTTCGCGACGGCGGGGTTACCATAGAAGACGTAGCAGTCTTCGGTGGGGATGTCGGGGAAAGCAGATGCGGGCATGGTGCCGGGGGGTTAGGAAAAGGTGTTGGGAGCGAGGGGCGTGCCGGGGTTGAGTACGAGAGCGCCGTCAGGGACAGCGTCCATCTTGACCGTCTGGCGCTCGCCCTCGGCGGTGATGATCTCGCACTCGAATACAGCCTCGAAGAGCACAAGCGGCCACGTGCTGGGGCCGCCTAGGTCGGTGCCGGGCAGCCCGTCCTGCGGCAAGCCGAAGACGTGCAGGATGTGGTCACTGCCGATCTGCCCGACCTCTACAGCACTGATGGCGGCTGTCCCACCTACCAGAGCCGTGAACTGGGCTGCGGAAAAGCTTCGGAAATGTGTGTTGATCATAGCGTTTCAGCGGCTTCAGGTGAGACGATGCCCGACATGACAATCAGCTTTTCCAACGCGATCGCACCGACGGCGCCAAGCGGCAGTTCGATCGTAAAGCCCGCGCCGCTCACAGGTAGGTTGGCGGCTCCCACGTCGGTCTGGATCGCCATGCTATTTCGGTAGTGGGTGATACCCGACTCCTTGACGTGGAGCACGGTCGTGGCCGACTGTCGCGCGGTCGCAGTGGCCACGCTGACGCCCGCCGAGCCAGAGGCGTTACCCGGATGCACGCCCGCCGTGGTCTCGGACTCCAGCAGGCGCAGGTAGTCACTACCCTTGCCGATGCTCAGAGGGATCTCGTTGGTCGTAGCGGGTACGCCCTCGATCGCGCGTCCTTTGAGCACGACCGTGAAGGGCCGCGCGGGAAGGACGAGGTCAGGGATCGTGAGCTGGTCGCGCACGGTCGTGATGGTACCCGATGAGGTGCCGACGATGGGGTTGGTGGCCACTGAGCCCGCCTCGACCTGTGGCCAGAGCACGAGCACGTCAAGCGCATCGCCCTGCACGCTGGGGCC